>CAMQYB010000063.1 GCA_947039055.1 uncultured Deferribacteraceae bacterium | reverse complement strand
CAAATGTTACGATCGGATCAGATACAGTAACAGATGGTATACTGCGTAATGTTCTGCAAAATATTGATATTAAACTAGATCAAAATATCGGATCAGTAGCGTTATGGAAGACTGCAACGAATTCATTGTCATTTGAAGCAACAGGTAAAGCAACAGCTACATTACACATTGTGAATAATGCTACACAAGCAGCAATTGGAGCAAATGAAGGTCAAACTTTAGATATTTCAATAGGTAGGTTAGATACGCAGACACTAAATCTTAAAGGAGCTACAGTTCTAACGTTTGATGATGCCCAAGGTACAATTACAAAAGCAGATCAAGCGATAGAGGAGATAGCATCATCAAGAGCTGTAGTTGGAGCACAGATGAATAGATTAGATTTTACAATCACAAATCTAGATGTATCAAGAGAGAATATGTTAGTAGCTGAATCACGTATTAGAGATTTAGATATAGCAGAAGCATCAAGCAGACTAGCAGCTGAACAGGTATTACTACAATCAGCATCAGCTATGTTAGCACAAGCTAATCAGTTACCATCGTACGCTGCACAACTTCTTAGATAAGAGTTTAAAGCGTAGTTAGTAATGTAGATTAGGAATTAGAATTGTTATAAATTATCCCTCTCTTTATTTAGTATTTAACGTAAGGAGAGGGTGTATATTTAACAATAAGTAAAGATTTAAAATGTTAGCCCATGCCAATTGGTGTGGGCTATATTTTATTCAAATATAATTTTGAGTAGAAATTTCAATTTATAATAAATATAGTTTAATATTTTTAATGACTTTCTTGATTAAGATATGTAACTATTTTTTCAGCAAGATTATCTGGTATTTTAACTAAATTTAGTAGTTCTTCTTTGGTTAGATTTTTTCTTGAATGTATATCTGGTATAGTTTGCAATATTATTTTTAATCGTTTAATCCCCAGTCCATCAATTTCAAGTAGAGGTGATTTAGTGATCGCATTGAGTGCTAATTTTCTACTATAAGTTATCGCAAATCTATGAGCTTCATCTCTAATATTTTTTATAAAGTGTAGAAGGTTATCGTTACGTTTAAATTTCACAGGATTTTTTCTGCCGATTAGATGAACCTCTTCAATATCAATTTCTGTAGCAAATCTATTCTTTTTATCTTTTCTACTTTTACTTATTGATATTATATTTGCACTCAATTTTCTATCAGATAACAATTTAGATACAACCGATAATTGACCTATCCCACCGTCAATAATATATAGATCAGCTTGTTCTTCACTCTTCTCTTCAATATTATCAAACTTTCTATTGAACAGTTCATACATAGATTTATAATCATCATTTGTAGCTTCTTTAATACGATATTTTCTATATTTAGATTTTAGAAATTCACCGTCGTACGAACAGATAGATACGCCAACGGTATGATCTCCAGAAAGGTGAGAAATATCAATACACTCAATCCCTCTAATATTTTCTATAGATAGCATAGATGAAAGTTTAGATAGCACATCATTTTTTCGTGCGATATTTCTAAGATATGATTCTGTTTCTTTTACAGCGTTCTCTTTTGCGATATCTATTAATCCAGAGTAGCCTCTTTTTCGTAATAAAACTTTTCGTTTAGCAAGTGTTGATAAAACTTCTTCTAAACCATCTGAGTAATCATCACCAATAATATATACAAGTTCAGGAAATTGACGAAGGTTATTATAATATTGAACAACAAATTGTTCTAACAACTCTTCAATCTCATCGTTAAAAAATTGTGTTCTAATAGATAACAACTTTCCACCACGAATAAAAAGTTGAGTGATAGATGTGATATCATTGATTGTATCTTTATAGAATAGATCTATTGATCGATTATCGTTTATATTGATCACAGATTGTTTAGAGAATAACCTATCAAACGATATAAGTATATCTCTTATATTTGCAGCCTGTTCAAATTTTAATTCAGATGAATATCGTTGCATCATTTTTGTCATTTTGCTTTTTACTTCAGATATGTTACCTTTAAAAAATGTTTTAACGTTATCTTTTATCTCTTGATAATCTTCTAGTGATATGTAATCTACACAAGGAGCTAAACATCTTTTGATCTGATATTTTATACAAAATTTACCTTCAGCAAACTGTCTATCTGTACAAGTTCTAAGTGGAAAAGTTCGTTGCAGTTGATCGAGTAAAGTTCTAAGATCACCAACATCAACAAACGGTCCGTAATAATCTCCATCATCAAGATTGATCTGACGAGTGTATAGTAGTCTTGAATATTTTTCGTTAGTCAATTTTACATAAGGATAAGTTTTAGAATCTTTAAGCAGAATATTATATCGTGGTTGTTCAGTTTTAATTAAGTTAGCTTCAAGTAGATACGCTTCAACGTCATTGTTGGTAATGATAGTTTTAACATCTTTAGCCTTAGATAACATTTTAGTTATCGTTATACTTTTTTTGTTAGAGTTAAAGTATGATGATATTCTTGATTTTAAATTTTTTGCTTTACCGATATATAGAGGAACAGATTTTGCATCAAGATAAATATACACACCAGGGTTTGTAGAGATATCTGCTAAGTTGATGTCTATATCAATATCAATATTTTTTCTACTCAACTTAGCGAACTCCTATCCTCAATATTGCTGTAATAAATTTTATTAACTTCTATAATCTGCATTGATTTTTATATACTCTATTGTTAGATCTGATGTATAAAATTTAGTAAATCCATCACCGTTATTTAGATCTATGATAATAGTGTATTTAGGTTTTAACATTATTTGATGTATACTGCTTTCTAAATTATTATCAATTATTAATCCGTTCTTAACATAATGAATGGGGTTTTCGCTATCACTATCTTGAAAGAATATATCAACATTATTCGGATCAAAATCAGCCCCAGATGCACCAGCAGATGACATGAGTCGTCCCCAGTTCGGATCGTTACCAGTGAACATAGTTTTAACAAGTGGAGAGTTAGCGATTTTTGATGCACACAGTTTTGCATCAGTATCTGTTTTAGCACCCTTAACGATTAGTGTAACTAATTTTGTTCCGCCTTCTGCATCTTCAACAATCATGAGTGCAAGATCGGTTAATACACGTTCTAAGGCTTCAGTAAATATATCAACATTGCTTTCATCAATTTTTATAGCACAGGTAGCGTTAGCAAGAACAACAACTGTATCGTTAGTAGACATATCGCCATCAACAGATATACTATTGAAACTTTTATCTATCGCAGTTTTGAGGATTTTATCAAGCAGAGGTTTATCGATCTCAACATCAGTTGTAATGAATGCTAACATCGTTGCAAGGGACGGAGCGATCATACCAGCACCTTTAGTTGTTCCGCCTATTATAAATGATTGTGGCTCACCGTTGTTATTAGTATATGTAGAGATTACAGCAACCTCTTTTCTAAATTGATCGGTCGTTAAAATTGCATCGGCAAACATATCTCCATCGTCATCATCTAAAGCGTCTATTAGTGGATCTAGTTTTGCGACAATTTTATCAGCAGGTAATCTGCTTCCGATTACTCCTGTTGATGATATAAAAATTTCATCTTGATTGATTTTTAATTTTTTAGATAATGCAGATACAATACTTATGCAATCATTATCTCCATCAATCCCAGTACAAGCGTTAGCGTTACCAGAGTTGACAATGATTGCAGATATTTTAGGATTATCTTTTGACATGATTTTTATGTCATATTGTACAGGTGCAGCTTTAACAAGGTTAGTTGTAAAAAATGATGAAACAGTTGCTTTATTATCAGATAGTAGCAGTGCTAAATCTAATCTATCTTTACCGTTACCTTTAATATCAGCAGATACAGCAGATGCTCTATAACCCATAGGAGATGTCACACCACCCTCTTCGATATAATGGATTTGATCGCTAAAATCTTTTTTCATAATTATAATATCCCTTCGTATTCGTCGTTATTAGTAATAATATTTAACGCTTGTAAAGCTTGCGATGAAGCTCCTTTTAAGAGATTATCTAAGGCTGAAACTATAATAACATTGTCATCTTTTTTATATAAAGCGATATCAATAAATGATGTATTAGCGACGTGTTTTATTTCGATAGTAGATGTGTTATCTTTTACTCTTATTAGTTTATCATTTGCATAGTAACCTCTTAAACAGGCGTATAATTTTTCTAACGGCTGGCTACTTTTAGTATATATAGTAGATAAGATCCCTCTTTGGATTGGTAGTAGATGAGGAGTAAATACAGTTTTAACATCTAACCCAACTTTAGATAAGATATAATCTATCTCCATATTATGTCTATGTTTAAAGATACTATACGGCATAAACGAGTTATTAACTTCACAGAACGAGTTACCAATAGTTGCTTTTCTGCCAGCTCCAGATACACCAGATTTGCTATCAGCGATTATGTTATTGGTATCAATTAAACAATCTTTAATAAGAGGGTATAGAGGGACGATAATTGATGTAGGATAGCACCCTGGAGATGCAATTAGTTTGCTATTTTTTATTGTATCTCTAAAAACTTCTACGAGTCCATATACAGCAGTCGTAAGTAACTGTTTCTCTGTATGTTTAACGTTATAAGTTTTTTCATATAGATCGCTATTATCAACTCTAAAATCAGCAGAGAGATCAATAACTATTTTATTTCTTTCATATAGTTCAGCAACAGCAGTCATCGCCTTAGAGTGAGGTAGACAGCAAAATATTGCATCAGCTTTTCCAGCGATTTTGTCTATATCATTTGATGTAAGAGTTATGTCACATAAAGATTTAAGTGTTGGAAAGATATCAGAGATTTTGTTTCCAACATAATTTTCAGAAGTTAATACTGTTAGATTAAAATTCTTATGTTTTAATATAAGTTTAATTAATTCAAAACCAGTATATCCAGTTGCACCTAAGATTGCTATATTCATAATATCCCTCAAAATAAATTATCTTCTTCTATTTATATAGCATAAAATATTTAATTATGGTAGGTTTTGATTATGAAATTAGAGTTATATATTCTACCAAATAGTAAAAAGACGGAATATGTTGGTATTCATAACGGTATGCCAAAGATACGAATAGGTAAAAAAGCGTTGAATAATGAGGCAAATAATGAGCTTATTAGGTTTGTGTCCTCAAAATTAAGTATTAATAAGTCATCTGTAAAAATAGTGCATGGAAGTAAAGGAAGGGTGAAATTATTAGAGATAGATACTACAGATTTATATGAAAAAATAATAGGTAAGCTAGAGGATATCTAATTTACCTATTAAGTATGATTTTATTTATTATAAGTAATTATAAGTAACTATAATTGATATTTAATTTGTGCTCCAACTAATATAGCTGTTGAATCAAACATTCCTTCAAGAGATGTTGTTCTGCTATAGAACGATCCTTGAGGTATAATATATAAACCTTTCACAACTTCAAATGATGCTTGCACATATATCCCTAAAGATGTTATATCCGTTAATGTAAGTGCTTCAGGATCTCTATCAAGTGCAAGAACTCTGTAATCAATAAAAGAATCAGATGAAGATTTTTGATAACCACCACCAACTTCTATATATATCGAAGGAGTAAAGAAATATTGTAATGAACCAGAAAACCCGTAAGTTATAACAGATGGAACAGTAAGCTCACCACCGATAACAGATGGAATAGGAGATAAGTTTGTTACACCAAAAACTCCATTTTTAACAGTCGGAGTAGTTACTTGTCCAGTCATCCCACCGTTTAACGAGAAGAACGCTGTTGCTGTTAAATACCCAAGTCCAAAGCCTGGATTGATCGAACCGTTTAACACAGCCCCACCAGTTGCAGAGATAACGTTTACTACAGTATCAGGAACATCTTTGTCATACAGTCCAAACATTGCAAATGTTCCAAATACCTTAATAAAAGCTTCATTAATATTTAATTTATATGCAAGATCAAATCTTGGAATAATTATTCCATCAGTTTTAATACGTATTTGATCTGATTCGGCTATACCTATATTTCCAGCAATATCTTGAAGTGTCAATCTGCTTCCGTGTAAAGCTTTTAAGTCAGGAGAAGTATCAACTATAGATAGAGTAAAGTTAAAAGATGATACCTGTATAACATTTCTAATAGTTGATTGAACTGTACCCATACCTGAAAGTCCACCAAGATTAAAGAATATATCATTAAAGTGTAATCCTGTTTGAGCATCAGTTATTGTACGTCCAACTAGTACTGAAGCGTATTTATATATAGCACCTGCATAAAGTTGACGAAAAAACAGATTAGAATTTTCTGCACTAGGCAATATAGATATCTCAGCTTTTGCAAAATATCTACTAAATGTTGCATCAATCCCTAACCAAGAATTTTCTTGTAGTCCAAATAAAAGATCGGTACTTTCAGTTAATACCTGATTTGCATCGGCTACTGGATCCTCAGGAGGGCCACCTTCAGTCAACATTTGATAGTTTGCATTAAGTTTAATTGAACCATAAAGATTCAAAAACCCGTTGGGAATAGCAATATCCAATGCATATGAATTTGAAGCTAGTCCAAAGACGAGTAAGCAAAGTACAGTTATTTTTTTCATCAAAATTCTCCCATGACTAAGATAAATCGCAAATTTAGAAAATATATTCTGCAAAGTTAAAATTAAGTAATAATTATAAAGCAAATGATAAACATTTGTTAATAATTTATCGACAAAATCGCTCAAATACTTAAACTATAGAGACATATTTTAATAAATGAATTTATGATATTAATTATAAATTAAAAAAATCTTTATTTATCAACTAGATAGGCTTTATAGTCCAAGTTCTCTAAGTTGTATTATAGATTGAAATTCTTGCTTACTTCTGGCTTGTCTAAGCCAATAGACTGATTTATGTAGATTTGCCTCTACTCCATCGCCGTGTAAGTACATATTACCAAGAGCTGTTTGAGCTTTTGGGTTTCCAAGTTCAGCTGCTAACGTAAACCAGTAAGCAGCACGAGTATAGTCTTTGTCAACATATATACCTTTATAATATAGTAACGCAAGATTATACTGTGCTTTAGCATAACCTTTATCAGCAGCACGTTTAAAATTTATGAAAGCAAGAGCAGTATTTTTTTTCGTTCCGATACCGTCTTTATAAAATACACCGAGATTGTTTTGAGCTTCAGCATAATCTTTATCAGCAGCACTTTTATAATAATTGAAAGCTTTAAAAACATCACGCTGAGCACCGTAGCCTGTATAATATATATATGCTAATTGATATTCAGCACCAGGATGATCTTCCATAGCAGCGATCAAGAACCAACGTATCGCTAAATCAATATCTTTCTTAACACCACTTGTTGCAAGAAGATGCGATAACCCCATCTGATACTGTGCTTCTGTATCACCCTCATTAGCAAGTGTTCTAATTCTGTCAAGCTGTCCAAGAGGAATATCCGCAGATGACTGCATAGGTACCATAAGGAAAAGAATTATCATTGTAAGTATTATTCTTAAAAACATATCAATCCTTTGAAATTATATTATAAATTAACTTTAATTATAAAACTAACACTTTAATATTCGGCTATTTAATAAGCTAACATTAATTATTTTTATATAGATGACAGTATGTCGTAATTACTTTTTTAAATTTATCTGTATTATAAGATTGAATATTATAAAAAGATGTTTAATTAAAAATATAAAAATTATAAATTTTGATATAATGTTGACAGTTGTAAAAATAATAGATATAGTAAGTACACTTATAATAAGTTAACTTACTATAAACCATTAAGAGGGTATAAATATGTTTAATTATGAAAATTCTGTAACGGGCAATGTTAAGGCAGAAAAGGTTTGGGAGTTATATTCAACAGTAATGAGTTGGAACAGATGGGATATTGAGATTGAAAGTGTGAGTTTAGAAGGTGATTTTGTAACAGGCAGTAGTGGGATGATTAAAATGAAGAACGGACAATTTTTACCGTTTACATTAGATGAAGTAGAAACGAATAAGAGTTTTACAAACACGTCTAACTTGGGTGATATGACGATATCATTTGGACATACGATTACGTCTAACAGTGATGGTGGTTGCACGATTACTCATAATGTAGCAATTGGTGGAGGAGATGAAAGTCAGATGGAAATAATGGGGTTAGAGATTATCGATAACATTAGAGTTAGTATGAAGCAGTTACTTTTTTTATCAGCTAAAATATGAAACATTCGACGTATAAAAATAGAGATGAAAGCACTGGATTTTTATTTTGGCAACTATCAACTTTATGGCAAAGAAAGATTAAAGAGGTTTTAGCACCATTTAAGCTAACTCACACTCAATATGTTATTTTAGCAGTTATTGAAGATCTGCAAGAAACTGTTGATGATATTAACCAGAAACTTATCTCTGATATTTCTACTATCGACGTGATGACTGTTTCATCAACCATAAGACTTTTAGAGAGAAAGAAATTTATAACAAGAAAAAAGAGTAAAATAGATACAAGAGCATATACAATTATTAATAGTAAGATAGGTAGTAGCATCTTAATAAAAGCTGTGAATGAAGTTGAGAAAATTGATAAAAT
>CAMQYB010000062.1 GCA_947039055.1 uncultured Deferribacteraceae bacterium | reverse complement strand
TCAATCATAGAGGAGCATTTTATCAAAACACAAGAAGCTTGGGAAAAATATAATAATTATCCGATAATTTACATTACTATTATTTATACTGGTATCTATTTTTTGATACAACTACTTTATGATAATAGGATATTGGCTTTTGAGTCTACGCCTATAGTTATAACTACATTGGAAACAGCTTTAATCGGTGTCATAATATGTATTTTTACAAAAACTGAGATCACTAAAGGGATTATCAGCGGTGCAACATTTGGTTTTATAGGTGCTAGTGGAAATTATCTTATCGCTATTGACTTACTTGGACCAACTATGCAAATTACTAATATTATCTACGCCCCACTGCTTGGCGTTTTCGTGAGCGTGCTTACTAAATCTAATGTTGTGAAGGGTGCTATATATGGCCTTATCTACAGCATTATTCTTTATATAATTTTTACTGTTTACTTCTCAGGTATCGGCACTCATAAGTACGGTTTAGTACTCAACTATATAATAGATGTTATATATAATTCAAGCTATTTTATTAGTAACTTATTTTTCAGTATTTTAACAAATACTTTATTTAGTATTTTAATAGGTATGCTTATAAATCATAAAGGAGTATACATAATTAGAAGTATTTTTGGTGGCGTTATCTATGGGGTGGCAACTTATAGTGTTCTCTCGGTTTCATCTAATATTATGAATATGAACAATATTCTTGCATGCGTACTAAATGTAAATTATTTATTTTTTATATTGTATCCACTTACCCTACAAAAAACCGATGCTGTTACGACTATGACATATAATGACAGTACAGATAAAGATAGTACATATACGACGACGACTAATTCTAACTCTTCTGTTGAACGAGATCAGGTGTTTAGAAAAGGTAGTAAAAAGTGGTTATATGTAATTTCCCGTACGTTAATCGGAGCTATTATAGGTATTATTATCGTTTATATTTTAATGATGATAAACCCTAATGGCGGTGGACCTTTCGGATTTTTTACAGATCTGGAATTCTTTTTCGAACTGATTGTCGCTGTTGTTTATGGCGGTAGTGGTGGCGGTATACTTGGCTTTCTGATAGGGATATTAAGTTCTCAGAAAAATAAAAAAGATCCCCTTTAAAACTTTTAACTAAATAAATATAACCTATCCAAGTGACTATCTTTACACTAAGATAATTGATACAAAATATTCGTTAAATTAACTCATACAGATCCAGTGACTTTTTTTATACACAAACATTCGTATTAAATTATCAGCTTTACCGATCCAGTGACTTTTTTATCACTAGAAATATCTATACAAATATCCACTAAAAAACCTCATAATACAAGTGACTTTATCACTATAATTACTCTATACAAACAATATCTAAATGCAATTCACTAACCAAACTACTATTTTATAAAAACATATTATATAAAATACTCATGCTAAATTATCAACACTACTATATAAACTCTTACTTACTACTCTCAATATATTCAACAACTTTTTTTGCGATTATTCTTAAATTTTTCTCAAAAATCTCGATATTTTTTTCAAGCAACACAACTCTAAAACCTTGCATAGGTGAAAAGAATGATGTGAGTGGGACAAGGCATATACCTGTTGATCCTAATAAATTATATGTAAACCTCTTATCGTTCTCGGCACTAACATTTAATTTACTATCTATAAACTCTCTGATTTTTGGATCTTTAATTTCTAAGAATTGTCTAACATTCATAAGTGGTTCATCAAACACAACCGTAATATAAAATGCACCGTTTGGTTTACTAACTTTAACGTACGGAACATCTTTTAAAATATCATATGCTAGCGTTGCAACTTTTTCATAATATTTAACTCGTTCCACTAAATAAGATTGATACTCTTTATGCTCAAGAATTTTAGGTATAGCCATCTGTGGAATTGTTGTTGAACAAACTTCTGCCATTTTAAGTTGGAATATCATATTTATATATCTATCAAAATCTGGATCTTTTCCAGAATTATAAACTTCTATCCAGCCACATCTGCCACCTGGCCAAGGAACTTCTTTAGATAATGATTTCATCGACATACCTTGAACAGTATCCCCTATTATATCGCTTAAATATGGAGTAGTATATCCGTTGTAAATCATATTATGATATAACTCATCGAACATTAAAAACAGATCGTACTTTTCAGCTATTGCAACAATTTTACGAAGATTTTCCTCAGAATATACATGTCCCGTAGGATTATCTGGATTGACAACCAATATGCCAACAATTGATTTATGACTTTTAACTTTACGTTCAAGATCATCTAAATCAGGTTCCCAATTATTATAAGGATCTAATCTATATGTGTTAGGTGGAAATGATGAATGCATAACCTCTGCCATAAAATGAGTAGAATATGTTGGCTCAGGCATGATAACCCTTGCATCAACTCTCATAGATGAGTAACATCTAGCGATTGCGTCACCTAAACCGTTAAAGAAAAGAATGTCATCTTTACTGATCTGAGCTCCACCACGTTTATTATTAACGTCTGCTAAATATTTTCTTGTAGACTCAATACCACGAGTTGGCGAATATGCAAAAGATTTATCATCATCTATAACTTCTTTAATCACATCTTTCATCCAAGTTGGAATAACTTCTCCCTTTGCAACAGGGTCACCAGTATTCTCAAAAGAGATCTCCATACCAAGTGATGCAAGATAATTTGCAATTTCAGCAATGTTTCGTATCTCATAAGTTAATCCACTTCCAGTAACAGCAAAATCACTTCTCATAACTATTATCCTTTAAAACCATTTATTTATGCAATGTTTATAATAATCATCATAACGCTCTATGTCAATATTTATCATTTATGTTGATAATTATCCTATTTTTCTTGACAAAAATAATATATTTAACTAAACTTATAGTCCACCTTGCCATATATACGGTGAAATTTATAAATATATGGCTATATTATCCATAAGGAAGGAGAATGATTTGAGAACTTACGAAACGGTTTTTTTACTAAAACCAACAATCACTGCTGAAGAACAAGCAAAACACATCGATTTCTACAAAGAAAACATTAAAAGTTTCGGCGGAGAAATTATCAAAGAAGAGTTATGGGGTAAACTTCAATTATCATACAAAATTGAAACTTTTACGGAAGCTATCTATACTCTTATCCAATTTAAAGTTGAAAACGACTATGTTAATGCTGAACTTGATAAAAGATTCAAATTTAATGAAGATGTAATACGTCACGTTGTTGTTATGCTTGATGAGAAAAAATTCAAAGCTGCTCCAAAAAAAGAAGCAGTACGTAAACCAAGACCTGAAGGAAGTAGATTTCCTGGCAGAAACGATGGTGAAGAAGGCGTTGCAAACAGTATCGAACCTGTTGAAACTGATATTCCTGAAACTTCTGTTGAAAAAGACGCTAATGTGGTATCTAGCGAAACGGCTGCACCTGTTACAACTGTTAATACTGATGTAAATGAAACAACTGCACCAGAGGTTACTGTTGATAAAGACGTGGTGGTTTAGACTACTCATACTCATAGCTCTCTTGCTGTGCGGTTTATTTTTAGATTTAATACAAGGACAAGATTTATGGCATCTTACAACAAAATCATTCTTATGGGAAATGTTACAAAAACTCCCGAACTAAGAAGTATTCCAGGTAGCAACACAACTGTTGCAAGAACTGGACTTGCTGTTAATAGAAAGTATAAAGAGAAAGAAGAAGTCATGTTTGTTGACATCGTTGCTTTTGGTAGAAATGCCGAAGTGATGGGAGAGTACATAGCAAAAGGATCACCTTTATTAATTGAAGGTAGATTATCTATGAACTCTTGGGAACAACCTGATGGAGCTAAAAGAGTGAGACATGAAGTTATTGTTGATACTTTTCAGATGATCGGATCTAAAAAAGATTCAAGAGATTCTGATTATTCTGATTCTTATCAGACAGGCTCTAACGATTCTTATCAGAGCAACACGAACAACACATCATCATCTAAAGACCAACCAGATATGATTGATGAAGATGACGTTCCGTTTTAATTTTAAGACATATTATAAAAATTATTATATATTTATTGGGAGATAATTATGGCTATCGCTAGAAAAAGATTTCAAAGAAAAAAGATCTGTAAATTTTGTACAGATAAAATCGATATAGATTACAAAGACTCTAAACAACTTAGGAATTTTATTACTGAACGTGGTAAGATAATGCCTAGAAGATTAACTGGAACTTGTGCTAAGCACCAAAGAACTTTAGCTATGGCAATTAAAACTGCTAGAACAATAGCTATAATTCCGTTTACGTTGAATAGATAGTTTAACCTAGTTAAACACATATTCAAACAACAATTTTATCTTCAAAGAAATAATGAATTTAAAGATAACTAGGTTAAAGATGATTAGTATAAAAGTTTTTCTATATCCAATACTCTCAGTGATATCATTTATGCTAATCGACTCTTACCCTCTCATAACTATAATTTTATTTATAATATCATCTGTGTTCCTTGCGATATATTTATCAGCAGATGATAGGACTAAATTATCTGATATTATAGTTATATCCATATATATATTAGCATTAACATACTCTAAATTAGTATTGGTTTATATTTTAGGTATATTTTTCCCTATGTTAATATTCTATTATTTTGCTAAAAAATCATCTAATAAAACATTTTATATCCCTGTGGTTATACCTCCATTACTGTTATCCCTGCTATCGGCTGTATTAATATTTTTTATACCACAGATACATACCGAACTGTATAACAATATTTTACTGTTCATAACAGATCTAACTGCACCTGCAAAAAACAGTATGGAAAGATTTAGTGACTCAGGTTTATTTGCCTATATGATAAATAATAAAGAGAAATCAGCTAATAATTTTATTGAATTCATGCCTGCTACGATTTACTCATTCACTCTTCTTACAATCTTTTTTGTAAACAAAATGAGACCTAGTTTTATCGATGAAGGACAAGTTCAACGGTTTAGATTACCAGATTTCTTTGTATGGATATTTATACTTTTTGCTGGATTATTTTTGATTAAGGATCCTGTTGTTCAAACAATATCAAAAAATATTTTAACTATCTGTGCATTTCTATATTTTTTACAAGGGTTTGAACTGTTTGATATTTTCTTTAATAAAGTTAAACTTTCAAGATTAATCAAAATGCTTGTAATATTAATGTTATTTACAAAACCTTCAATAATCCTATTTGTTGCAGGCGTTGGAATGCTTAATATATGGGTTAAACCTAAAATATTTATTGAAGAGGATGAAGTTGATAATGGACTCTCAAAATAATTTAAATGGGATAAAAGATAACACTCGTAAAAATATCACTAAAGCCAGCAATAACAACAGCAGTAAAAGTGATAACCCTAACAGTGACAGTAATATAAGTCGCAACCCTTGCAGTAGTAATCAAAGTGATAACATCAACAATAATAACAATAGTAATAAAATTGATAACAATAGCACCAACAATAACACTCAGATAAGTGGCAATGATTATAAAAAAGGTAAGCTAAATGATAAAAGATTTGCGACGATTGTTTCAATCGTTGTTGCGATATTTTTAGCTACCATTAAAACTATTGTTGGTATTTTAAGTGGTTCATTAGCAATCCTTTCATCAGCAGTTGATTCTATACTTGATCTACTTTCATCTACTATAAATTATTTTGCTATCAAGAAGGCTGATGCTCCAGCAGATTATAACCACTCATTTGGACATCATAAATTTGAGATCTTAGCAGCATTTATTCAATCAATTATTATCACATTTTCAGGTATAGCAATACTCGTATCTGTTTACAGTAAATCAAAAAACAAAGATTATTTTATAGATATATCTTTTACAGCAATATCAGTTATGGTTGTATCACTTATCACAACAATATCGCTCGTTATATATTTAAAGCGAAAAGCGAAAGAGTATAATTCATTAGCATTAGAAGCAGACTCTATACATTATACAACTGACATCTTATCAAACTTTGCAATTCTGGCTGCATTAATAGTTATAAAATTTACGAATATATATATAATTGATAGTATATTTGCCGTAATCACAGCTATATATGTTATTAGTTCAGCTATACATTTATCTATTAAAGCAGCGAACGACTTAGTGGATAAAAATATAAGTGATGAAGATTATGCGATACTCACCAATATATTAAAAATATATGAAGATAAAGGTATGCATTTTGAAAATTTAAGAACTCGTTCAGCTGGTGCAAAAAAGTTTATTAACATGCATATAGTTATGTGTGGTAAGCTTTCATTAGAGGACGCTCATAAAATAATTGATGAAATTGAGCTAAATATTAAACAGTCTATATCTAATACAGATATACTAATCCACCCTGAACCATGCGATGATAACAATTGTAACCATAACCCGATATGTCACTATGCTAAATAAATAATAATAAATATAATCACGATCATGTATGTCATTATATCAAATAAATATTTATATAGCCAAAATGGTCTCTATAATATATAATTAACTAATTATTTTCAACATTTAAGGATGATATAAATGAGAGTATTCTTTTTATCGTTTCTATTGATCTTAACAATTTTAATATCACCATTTAATATCTACGCAGGTGAAAATGATGATATTTTTAAAGATCCAGCAACACTTGTACCTAAAAAACCAAAAGATTTTCAATATGCTATTGATAAGCTTCCAGTAGATTTTCCAGCATTTTTTATTATACCATCTGACAGAAGGTCAATTGATTTGATTTTTTCTAAAGAGGGTGGTAAAGAAGTTACTTTGAAACTTTTTAACACTATCAATGGATGGCGAACAAACTCGGGAATAATCTTATCTAACGGAACGTCTCCTATGGGACTTATAATTGATTTCACTACTGGCAATATATATGAAATGCCTAAGAGTGATCTAAAATTGTTTGAGTCTATGTTCTCATTTGAAGATGCTTTAGCTATTAAAAGTTTAAAGACTAAAGATAGACCAGAGTTATTTGCAAATGTTATCGCAATGGATGCTGCAAAAATGTACTCTCGTTCTGAGTTAAAATTTCTTCCAAATATTAGTATTGTAGAAAGACCTAAATTAGATCCGATGGTAAACTCTGTTATAAGCACTCCTTATTTCAACATACTTGTTAATAAAGATAACATTAGAAAAGATGTCGTTTTAGGTAAAGATATTATCACAGCAGCTTCAACAGGACAGCATGACAGATTATTAAGTTTGCTCTCATTATCAAGAAGCAACATAAACGAACTTGATGAACTAACTGGCGATAATGCTTTGATTAGAGCCGTTTATTCTGGACAAGGTGGCTCGGCAAATATATTAATTAAAAACGGAATAAATGTTAATCACCGAAACAGAGCTGGACAATCAGCTTTACATGTAGCATCTGATCTTGGATTATATGATGTGGTCGAAGCTTTAGTAAAAGCTGGTGCTACTATAAACAGTAGAGATAATAGTGGTAATTCACCGATTATTTATGCATCTGTTTCTCCAAATGCAAAAGTTGTTGACCTACTGAATAAAAACGGTGCGAACGTTAATGATAGTAATACTCTTGGAGAAACTCCACTACTAATTGCTGCATCAATCGGTAACACAGAGACTATTAAAACTTTAATAAGCAACGGTGCGAAACTAAATACTGTTGATGCAAATTCAAACACGCCCTTAATCAAAGCAGTTGAGCAAGGTAATAAAGAATCTGTAGAGTTACTATTAGATTTAGGTGCTGATCCTAACGGCTCTAACAATAATGGATATACTCCACTTCACGTCGCTATGAATAGTAATAATTTAGATATTATGGAATTACTACTTGAATCTGGTGCAAATATAGATGTCAAAAATAATGACGGTAATACACCTCTCATGATAGCTACAAAAAAAGGTAATTACGATCTTGTGAATTTTCTATTAAATTATAATCCCGATCTTAATATTACTAATAGTAAGGGACACTCTGTATTTATTTTAGCAAGAAATGATGATAGTGCAAGAATAGCAAATAGATTATTGGCTGCGTTGCGTGTATCGGATGAAATAAATACTACACTTTTTAAATATGTTGGTAATAATGATATTTTAAATGTAGAGATCACTGTTGGCAAAGGTGCTGATGTTAACACTGTAGAAAACTCAACTGGTAATACACCTATTTTCATAGCAATCGCAAACAAATATGATTTCTTAATTACAAAACTGTTTGAATTAGGAGCTATTGCAGATTATCAAAATGATAGAGGCAATACTCCACTTATGGTAGCTGTTGCAACAGGCAGAGTAGATATTGTGAATACTATATTAAAATATACAACAAATACTGACTTAGCAAATAACGATGGTGATACAGCACTAATGCTTGCTGTTAGACTTAAAAATACTGACATGGTAAAAAGAATACTTCTGTCAGGTGCTGATCCTAACAAGAAAAACTTTCAAAACATGTCTCCATATACGATGGCGTATAGAGATAATAGTCAAGAAATCCTTACAGTATTAAAAACGGCTGGTGGTAGATTATAGTTTGCCACTAATTTGTGGGGCTA
>CAMQYB010000061.1 GCA_947039055.1 uncultured Deferribacteraceae bacterium | reverse complement strand
ATAACATAAAAGAGTCGGTACAAAATACCGACTCTTTCTATATAAATCTCAAAAATTAAAAACTATAATTATACTTTGCAATAAATACTACATCACAAAAATTTGTAAAATAAACATATTATCAACTACCCTCTGCAACCGATACTATATCGTAACAGCTATCAGTATACATAAATATGCTATCTACAATACATTATATTAACTAGCGAAACCTGCTGTTGTATACATAAGCACAAACATGATTACAATTGTTGCAATAATCATTCCAGGTCCGTTACGTTTAGGTATCTCAAATGGAGATACTTTCGCTAAACTAGCACAAATAATAGCAGCTCCTGCAATAGGTGACATTGTTCTACCTAACGCTCCTGCTAAGGCTGCAAGTGAACCCATTCTTGCTGGATCAAATCCAAACTCTGCAGCATGAACTGTTACAGATTCATTAAATGCAATAGCTGCTGCATCTCCTGATCCTGATAGTAAACCTAAAAGAAATGGACCAAATGCCGTAGCTACTGGTATGATCCCTGTTGAACCTTTTAATGCTTCTATACCTGCATCAATTAATCCTAACGATTTCATACCCGCAACAAATACCCCTGCTGATATGATAATCCCCATGATCTCTCCATAACCTTTACCCATTCCTTCAAAGAATGATTTACTAGCTATACTTGGAGATGTTCTAGTAAATGAAAAACATAAAATAGAACCGATCAACATCGCTGTTGGAACATTAAATTGTTTCGCCCATGGCAATGCTGCTCTTACATCGCCTAAACTAAAGATAACCAAAAGTATAACAGGTAGTAATGGTAAGATTGCATACACAGGATTAACTTTAAAAGATAAATCTGCTGTAACATTATCAGGATCTACATATCCTTTATCTTCTTTTAAAACTTTAGCAACTATTGTTAATGAAACAACTCCTATCAATAGAGCTATAAAATCTGCTAACGCATGTGTTTTAATTACTTCGATAACTTCGATATTTGCAAGTGCTGCAATGATAGGTTGGTGTGCTGATCCTGGACTTAATAAAGAACCGAACGTTCCTAACATAACTGCTGATGCAGCTATAGCTGGTGCTACTCCTGCAGATATTAATAATGGTATTAATATTGATCCAACAGCTGCTGCTGCTCCTGCTGCTGAAGTTAATGATATATTAATAACGTAAGTCATAATCGCTGCACCTGGAATTAATACAGGTCTAATTTTCGATAACCCTTTAGCTAACAGAAATATTAAATGCTTATCGCACGACGTAACTCTCATCACAAAAGCAAAACCCATTACAGAACAAATATTTTGAATTAGTCCTCCATTAGTCATCGCTTTTGTAAACCCTTGAAACGCTTCTAGTGGTTTAAACGCTACAAGTGCCATTAAAATTCCAGCACCTAATAAAACAGTACAAGTGTCATACCTCTTGATCAATAGTGTCACTGCAACGATAATTACAATCAAACCAAAAATAACCGCTAACGTTCCTGTCATAAACTCCCCCCTTTACTTATAATAAATATATCTAATTACGATAATATATAAGCAGATCACTTTTGCATCTACTTATATAGATATTGTATTATTATTTCATATGATACTATTATTTTATTAAATAGTCTATAAATTATAACGTATAAACAAGGTTGTGATTAGTAAAATTTTGAATATTTAGAAAGTATTAAATGCCATCATTATTTTTTATATATTATACAACGCAGAGTTAGTCAGATCTATATATAAATATATCCATCAAGATTGTAATTGATGAAGTGGTTTTGCATTTTGAATTAAGTATAACTACATGAGATTTTTTAACCGATACAATTGATCACCATGCTCTCACCGTACGCATTTTCCAAGCAATCAAAAAATGATTTTGTCGATAAACTTAGAGATGTTCTTGTGAATATAAAATATAAAATCGAACCGATTAACATATCCATTGGAACATTAAACCGTTTCGTCCATACAAATAATACAAGAACTACTGATGTTAAAAATATATTCATAAGATATGTGATAATTGTTGCACCATGAATTAAAACTGATCTAATCCTAGACAATCCTTTTGCTAACAACATTGTGAGGTGTTTATCGCATAATGTTAATTTCATCACATAAGCAAAACCGATAACCGAACAGATGTTTTGAATTAACCCATCATTCGTCATCAATTTCACAAATCCTTCTACAGCTTCTAACGGATCAAATGCAACAATTATCACTAATATACCTGCACCTAGTAAAACGGTACAAGTGTCATATCTTTTAATTAAATTACCACTACAAAAACAATTACAACTATTAACTAGTCTGCATACTCTTTCTACGATATTATTTTTAACTATGATCGTTTAAAACATAGCTGTTACTTTCCTGATGACCTGCGAGTAACCATCGGAATAAGTCCTATCAAGTCAACTATATTATCGTAGCTATCAATATTAAAAATCCCATCAAATGATTTTTGTTTCACACTATCATTTTGATCTCCTAAGCATAAAAAGAATTTACTTCTCATCCTATCTTTAGATAATGGATTATGATTTGTTCCCATCGCATGATCTACTCTTTGAATTAACTCTCTACCACTCCTAAGCTGTATATATACAACCGCAGGTTCGTTACCTAAAATACCTTTACCAACAAACGCATCATCTAACTTCATGCTCACCTTTTTCATCATACCTTGTACTCTTTCATCTTCTAGTGCACCTGGCACAAAATCATTAAGTGTTACATCTCCATTAAGAGCAGCGATAGCTATAGCGTAAGGCATAGAAAATTTCGCTTCTTGAATTGTTTGAGGATTATCGAATAAAAGATTTCTAAAAGCAAACTCTGACATGCCAGCGATCACTTTCTCGATATCATCACAATCAATTTTTTCTTCCTCTCTCAATATTAAAAAAGCATCAATCGCTGTGTGAGAACTACTACATACTGGATATTTTTTGAACTGAAATCCAGATGTTATCGCATCCCATTTTTCACCTAATATCAGATCTGATTCTGAAATAGTTAAACCAGTAAATGCTAACGCAAACCCGTCACTACCTTCAAAGGCAAACTCTGATGATGTTACTCCAGACCGTGCAAGTTCTACGGCAACTACTCCATTTTGAGCAGATAAACCTGCATGAAATGGTTTTGTATATGTTCCAAAATTTACTCTTAACCCACTTGCTAACGAACAACTTATACCTAGTGCATTGATGAACTCTTTCTCGTTCAATCCATATAATATTGATGCTGCAACTGTTGATCCTATTGTGCCAAAAACAGAGGTTGTATGCCACCCTCTATTTGTCAACTCTGGCATAAGCATTGATGCAACTTTCTGTAAAACTTCTACACTTAAAGTAAATGCACGAAGTACCTCTTTACCAGATTTTTCTAACTGTTCACCTATTGCAAAAACTACAGGAGCTACTGCAACAGTTGGATGATTTAAAGCTGTTATACCTACGTCATCAAAATCAAGTGCATGAGCTGTTGTACCATTAATTAGAGAAGCATATTTTGATGAAAACCTATCACCACTTCCAAAAACTTTTGACTTACCAATATTATCACTTAGTCGTGCATAACTTTGGATTATACGATTATCTTCTGTTCTAATACCAGCATACGCAACAGCCATATAGTCAACAAATGCAAACCGACTATATTCTAAAACCTCATCAGGAATACTTTCATAACTTGTACTTAACACAAACTCAACTATCTTTCTTGAGATAGACATGGCATCCTCCAAAACTTTATACTTATATTATGTGTGTAAAACAACTTCATCACTACTCTTATAACGTTTACCTTACATTCATGAATAATACTTTTCTCATACGCCACCGCTGTACAAGTATCAGTATCATAATATGAGTCTATCGTGCCACCAGTCAATATAAATTTTAATATATTTTTATCCTTTTCTTTTTCTATACTCATCAACTTTCTGTGCAAAAACTTCTCCATCAGTTAATATCATAGGATCAAGTAAAATATCTGCATCCTCTTTACTTAGAATACCTTGCTCAATCACAACCTCTTTAATACTGATACCTTTTTTATACGCTTCTTTTGCAACTTTACTTCCAGCCTCATAATCAATAAGCATAGCAACAACTGTTGATAAAGCAATTGATTTTTCAGATCCTTCTCTACACAATTCTTTATTAGCCACAATTCCCATTATACAGTTATCAACAAAAAGTAGAATTGATTTTTCAAGTAGAGTTGATGACTCTGTTAAGCATTTGATGATAAGAGGTTCAAAAACATTTAAATCAAGTTCTCCACCTTCAACACCCATTGATATTGCAACATCATTACCTATAACTTGATAACATACCTGATTGATTAATTCTGGCATAACTGGGTTAATTTTACCAGGCATTATAGATGATCCTGGCTGAATTGCAGGAAGAGTAATCTCTTTAAAACCTGTGTTTGGACCTGATGATAAAATTCTTAAATCTGTAGCCAATTTAGATAACCCCATCGCTAAACCTTTTAATCCTGTCGATATATCTGAATAGATATCAGCATTTTGTAAAGCATCAAAAAGATTATCATCTATAACAACTGGCAATCCTAAAATAGTGTTAAGCTCTTTATAAACATTCTCAATATATCCAACTCTAACTGTAACTTTTGTTCCAACAGCTGTTGCTCCAAGTGGTAATGAAAAACATTTTTCCTTCAGCTCTTTAAGATTTAAAACTCTTCTTTCAACCATCGAAGCGTAACCACTAAACTCTTGACCAAGAGTTACAGGTAGTGCATCTTGCAAACACGTTCTGCCCATTTTAACAACATCTGCAAACTCTTTCTCTTTTTTTCTAAGAGCCTCAACTAGATATTCTGATGATTTAATAACTCTATCAAGATATCTATAACAAGCAATTTTCATAGCTGACGGGATAACATCATTTGTCGACTGTCCCATATTTATATGTGTGTTAGGATGAACAATATTATAACCTTTCTCTCCAGATATAATTTCATTCGATCTATTAGCGATAACTTCATTCACATTCATATTTATAGATGTGCCACCACCACCTTGAAAAATATCCATCAGAAATTGATTATCGTATTTACCATCCATAACCTCTTCTGCTGCTAACACTATCGCATCTGATATATCTTTATCAATCGCACCAACTTTATTATTTGCGATCGCTGCGGCTTTCTTGATAGCTGCTATTGCAAAAATAAAATCTTTATATCTACTTAACTCTAATCCTGATACATCAAAATTTTCTCTACCTCTTTCTGACTGTATACCGTAATAAGCGTTCTTCGGTATATTTTTACTGCCTATGCTATCTGTTTCAACTCTATAATTTTTATCCATTTTTTTCCTCTAATAAATTATTTATTTAATTTTCTTCTTACTTTATTTCACTCTTTATAAGAGTAATATCCCTCAATATACTAATCTTAAAAAGGACCGTAATCTATAACCTGTGCAATCATTGTAAGAATTATTGCAACAACTGCTAAAACGCAAAATAACGGTGCAAAAAATTTAAACCACTTTATATAAGGAATTCCAGCAATGGAAAGAAGTGCAACTAAACCACCGTTTGTTGGCCAAATAAAATTTGAAAGTGCATCTCCCATCTGTGAAGCGTAACAAGCTACCTGACGATTAACACCACCCATATCTGCAAGCGGAATAAGTATAGGCATAGTTATTGCAGCCTGTCCACTTCCTGATGGTATAATGAAATTTATGAACGACTGTATAACAAACATCAAACCTGCAGTAAGTACAGAATTTGATCCGATTAAAAACTGTGCAAGAAAATGAATTATCGTATCAATTACAACAGCCTCTTCTAATATAAATAAAATAGATCTAGCAAAAAATATAACCAGTCCTGCAAGCATCATATCTTTTATTCCATCTGAAAACATATGCCATATTTTGTTCAACGACGATCCACTAGCTAATCCAACAGCTAACCCCATCGCAACAAACGTTGCAGACATCTCAGCAAATGAGAAACCTTTAAATACTGTGCCATATACTAAAAACATAAACATTAATATAAAAACTACACCTGCTCTTTTAAGCCCTGCTGTAAATTGTGAACCATCATCAACTATCTCTGTGTAACCTGTTTCTACTCCATACATAACAGATTTAGTAGGATCAGCTTTAACCTTTCTTGCATAGTAAATCATAAACGCAAAACTTATAACGAAAAATATAAGCGTCGTTAATGCACGATAACCCATTCCTGAATATAACGGTAACTCAGCTATCTGATGTGCAACAGCTGTAAAAAATGGATTAGTTAACGCCGCTCCATACCCTGCGCATGTTGCAATAATTACAAGCCCTGCTCCAACCATATGATCGTAACCTAAACCTAAACATAACGGAATAATAAACGGAACTATCACCATGGATAACTCCCATACACCTGTGAAACTAACAATAAGCATTACAAGTACCATAATTATTATCGCAACAAGAAGAAACGGAGCATTCTTTAACTTCCTCGCAAGAACCTTAACAGATACCTCTAGCAATCCGATCCTCTTTACAACTCCAAACGCACCACCGATAAAGAAAACCATCGCTATTAATCCCCATACCTTACCAAAACCGTTATAAAACGATAAGAAAAAGTCTTGAAACGTAGGTTGAACTTTCTCTATATACCTAAAACTATCTGGATCAACAACCGTCCTGCCTTCAAGCACCACTCTACTGTATTCGCCACTTGGAATAAAAAATGAAGACGCATACGCTATAATCAATATAATAAATAACGCCGTAAATGGATGATTATCCAACTCTTCCTTACCATCTTGTTTCTCTACTTTCGTCATTGTCATCTCCTCCTGTATTAAGATATTTAAATAATTTAACTCACTTCCTCTACTTGTAACTTGTTCTTAACTTTAAACAATTATGAATTTATTTATTCATTCAATACACTTGTATGAATAATTTTATTCACGGTTGGGTAAAAAAAATCTCCTACCTTCTACTCTACTTTATTCTACCTCTCTTTATCTTCCACAAATATTTTATGTTCTGTTACAAACTGTTCAAATTTTTCAAGATGCTTAACAGCTCTATTTGTGTCTCTCTCATAAACCTCTAACACTAACGCTGTGATAAAACTCATCATTGGCGATATACTATCCATAAACTTATAATGCATAAATGGAACAGCAAAAAGAATATCAACCATATCAATATATGAAAAAATAGTGTTATGCGTAACCACGATAATAGTTGTTCCTGCTTTATGTAACGATTTTAAAATGTTTATAGTTGACTTAGGATATCTCGGTAAACAAAATATAATAGCTACATCATTTGAGGTTGCAGAATTTAGAGTATTCGATGTGTTGCTCTTACCACTCTCTATACGGATAACCTCTGGTAATACTTTGCCAAGTGAGTATGTTGCCAAAACAGCAGTAACTTCTGATATCTGCGATCCAACAATAAAAACCTTTTCTTTGCAAATTAATAGATCTACCATGCGATCAAACTTGTCCATATCTAACTCATTCAATACACTGATATTTTGCTCAGCTTCTTGTAGAAAAACTTTAGATATATTCGTTAATTTATTATCAATATTTTTCTTACTATCAACACCATTATTTATAAATATAGATGACGTTATCTCAGACAATCTATCAATCGTTGTTATCTTATTTTGAATGTAATCAAACAACGCTTTATGAAGCTCTGGAAAACCAGCGTAACCAAGCGATGTTGCCATTCTTATTATTGTTGATCCTCCAACCCCTGCTCGTTTTGCAAGATCTGACGAATTTAAAAATGCTACATCTTTATAGTTCTCAGCTATAAATTCAGCCGCTTTTCGCTCTTGTGGTGTTAACTCATTCATCTTACGACTAATCCTATCTAAAACAGTATCCATACGTTTCTCCAATATAAGACAAAATATAGCTAAAATAGAACAATGTGTTATAATTTATATATATACACTAATGAATAAAATATGTCAACATTTTAAAATATTGAATAAAACAAACCAAAAGAATGTTTCTTGCTTCGAACTTATAATTTATTTACTGTATATAAATAGATATCTACTTAATAAACAATAATATAATGAGCTTTTCCCATTTAAAATATAGTTATAAAAAAGCATTATTGATGCCATAAAATCAATTATAGCAGTTAAATATTACTTACAATTTAATCAATAATTAAAAATAATTATGAGCAGAATGATACTTTATGTTTTGAAAAATTTTCCTAATATCTAAAATTATTGATAAAAAAAGAGTAACCCATTTGTAGAGGTTACTCTCTTTAAAAAATTTATAATCTATAATTTATATCTATAATTTCAAACCGTAATTAAATATAAAATTTTCGTAAGTTTTTATATTAATTACTAGAATTTTATACCGAACTCTAATCCATATCTATATCGCTGTGATACTCCAAAAATATCGTTCTCACCAACAATACCTATAATATACCTATCATCAATATTAAATCGAAGCCCTGCAATAAATAACATATTTGTAAAAGTATCCATGTTTGCATTTAATTTTTCATTCGCTGGATCTGCATAACTTAGAGAAAATGTATTAATCATTCCAAGTCCGATACGTGGAACAAGTTCAAATCGTGTCCCAATAGGTACAACTGGTTGCAAAAATATAGCCGTCTTGATCTCTAACTGCTGAAGCAATGCTTGTCTATATGTAAGCCCAAGCTCAACTGCAAACCAATCAAACAATTGTAATCCACCTGATGCTCCGATAAAAAATCCACCGAAATGTCGTGTTATATAGTTATCTGCATCCGCACCACTTGCTAACATTAAATAGAAATAATTAGAGCCACGTCTATCAAGTTTAAACCCTTTATCTTTTTTCTTATCATCTTTAACAGAAGTTGTTGCATTATC
>CAMQYB010000060.1 GCA_947039055.1 uncultured Deferribacteraceae bacterium | reverse complement strand
ATCAATCAAAATGGAGTAGCAATTACGCCACTCCATTTATTAAATACAAATTATAAATTTATTCTATTAATTCTAATTATTTCTTACTTCTTCCAAAATCTCATAGTGCCATTCTCTTCTAATGAAGTATGCATAGCAAATGATTCTTTCAATATTTGAGGCTCATGAGCAGATTTAGTTTTTATAGTAGCTCTTTCTAAATAGTCAAATAGATAATCTTTATACTCAGGGTGAGCACATTTTGTAATTATCTCTTTTGCTCTATCTTTTGGAGCCATGCCACGAACATCAGCTAAACCTTGCTCCGTTACTAAAACATCAAGATCGTGTTCAGTATGATCAACGTGAGGAACTTGCGTTACAACAGAAGATATACCGAACTCATCAGTTTTAGATGCTCTAAATGATGGTGCATGCATGATTGATAGATAAGCGTTTCTACAGAAATCACCCGATCCACCGATACCATTAATCATCTTAACTCCACCTGCAAGAGATGAATTAACATGAGCATACATATCAAACTCAACAGGAGTGTTCATAGATATAACACCTAATCTTCTAACAACCTCAGGGTGATTAGAAACACTCATCTGTCTTAATATAACTTTTTGTTTATACTCATCATATTTGCTCCACCACTGCTCAAACGCTTCGTTTGATAATGATAGAGATGTTGCACTTATATATTCACATTTTCCAGAATCCATAAATGGTAAAAATGCATCTTGTAAAACTTCTGTATACACAGTTAATTTATCAAAAGGAGAAGATGTTAATCCCATTACAACAGCGTTAGCAATAGATCCTACCCCTGATTGTAGTGGTAGAAGATTTTTAGGTAATCTACCAGCTTTAACTTCATGCTCTAAGAAATCAATAATGTTTTGAGCAATAGCGTCTGACGCTGCATCAGATCCTCTAACAGCTCTACCGTTATCAGGTTTAGTTGACTCGATTATAGCGATGATCTTACTCTTATCTGTTGGAACATAAGTTGTTCCTATTCTATCTCTAGTATCAGTTATTGGTATCGGTTGTTTATGTGGTGGAATACCAGACATCCAAATATCATGCATACCTTCAAATGATGGTAGATGCGTGTTTATCTCAACAATAATTTTTTCAGCTTTTTGTATAATTTCAGGTGATGCACCAACTGATCCTGCAAGAATAATATTACCATTCTCGTCAATAGCAGATGCTTCGATTATAGCGTAATCAAGTTTTTCACCCTCACCTTTAGTGTAAAATCCATATTCTAAATCTTGGCTGAACATAGATAAGTGTTTATCACCCATTTTAACTTGTCCAGAGTTGATAGCGTTTTTCATTGATTTAGATGTTTGATACGGCCATCTTTTATCAATCATGCCTAACTCAGTCCATCTGTCCTCAACTTCAGCACCGATTGATGCTCCAGTATAGAAATTAAATACCCATTTTCCTTGCAAATTGTTTTTTTCAACATGATCAGCAAGATCAGCAGTTAACGTTTTAGGATACCCAACAGGTGTAAATCCTGATAATCCTAAATTTAACCTTCTTTTTTCAGTTTCCGCAAACAAAGGAATTACTTTATCGGTCGTTGTTACTTTTGATAGAAGACTCTTATCTCGTATCCTTTTCTCTAATTCTGACATATATACTCCTCCCGTAAAACATAGATATATATTATTTTTTAAACTATAAGACTATTTTTACCTTATTTTCAAAGTTTTTACAAGTCTTATTGTATAAATTAATAATTTTCTGGTACGTAATCACAAAATGGTTCTTCTGCCAAATAGTCTCCAGTAATAGAGTATGCTCTTGCTCTACAACCTCCACACACGTTTAAATGCTTACAAACTCCGCATTTTCCACCGTACGATGAGAAGTTTCGCATATCATCAAATAACTCTGATTTATCCCAAATATTTTTCAAAGTATCTTCAAAAACATTTCCAGCTGGAAGTGCAAAATATGAACATGGGAAGATATCACCTTTAGATGAAACAAAACAAATACTCTGTCCAGCTATACATCCTTTACCGCCGCCAGTTGAGAAACTTAACGATCTACGTTTAACATCTAAACCATCTTCCTTGCTTCTCTCTTTCCATATTCTATAGTAGTGTGGAGCACAAGTTGGACGAACTAAAAGTTCTTCTTCAGATCTTTCCATATCGTAATGCCAATTTAGGATCGTTTCGTAATCTTCTTTCGATACAAGTTCAGCCATTATATCCTCACCTCTACCAGTTGGTACGATTAAGAACATATACCAAGCATGAGCACCGATAGATTTAGCAAGTTTATAACAATCTTTGATATAATCTTGATTACGTTTAGTGAACGACGAATTAACTATAAATTTTATATTATGTTTTTTGAAAAATTCTACTGCTCTTAATACTGCTTGAAATGAACCTTCAACGCCTCTAAAATTATCATGAATTTCGTCGTTAGGACCGTCTATACTTATTGATACTATTTTTATTCCTGAATCTATCATCTTTTTACATACATCATCATCAACTAATAGCCCATTTGTAGCAAGAGCCATACGAAGACCAAGTTTTGTGCCGTACGATGCGATATCGAATATATCGCCTCTTACAAGTGGTTCTCCGCCTGATAAAACTATTGTAGGATCTGCCATCTCTTTTATTTGATCTAAAAAGCTATAACATTTTTCTAACGTCCATACGCCAGTTTCAGAAAATTTATCAGATGATGACCTGCAATGAACACATGTAAGGTTACACGCTTGTGTTACTTCCCAAGCTAGCCATTTTAATTCCATATAATATTACTCCTAACATTAAACAATTGTAAAACATCAATCTCTGATATTCACAATATTAATATAATATTAATACAATTTTATACGTATGACAATACAATTATATAATAGAAGTTAAGAATGTATCAATTCTATCTAAGCAATTATATAAATAGAAGTTAAGGATTTGTTAATTCTACCTAATCCATCTATTGATATCTTCATTACTATCGTAGAAGAAAAAGGCTTCATCAACATTAAGTTGATTTAATTTATAACTCTTAGGTAGAGGCAGTTTGCCGAACGATTTAAGCACTCTCATAACTTCTCTATCGAGATTATGATAACCACTGCTTCTAATCATTTTGATATTAACTATAGATCCATCAGTTAATATTGAGAACTGTACACCTACAACACCCTTTTCTCCTCTCATAGCAGACTCTCTAGGGTATTTCCATATCTGATAAATTCTTGTACGAAATTTACCGAAATATGATGCATACTTATCTTCAAACTTATTATACGATGCTGTGTCTTCACCATCTCTATCTACACTTTTCTGACGTGCAACTCTATTGGTGATCTCTCTTGTATTAAGTATGTCTGGCTTATAAACAGTTGCAAGATCAGATTTTGTATTTACAATTTCATCGTTTTCACTCTCAACAGACTCAGGCAATAGACTGCCATCAGGCTCATCTATATTACTCTCTTTAGATGATGTTATTTTATCGTGATCAAACGTTGACTCTCTATCATCATCAATAGGCGGAGGGATAACAGGAGGTGGTATATCTTGGGGCGTAGGTGATGGAGTAGGTTCAACTTTTTTTTCATTAATATATTCTATCTCTGTATACTCTTTCTCCTCTTCCACAACAGGTTTGCGTATTTTAATTAAAATAATCGCAATGTGGATTAGTAAAGAGAGTAATATAGATATTATTATAAACTTATTTCTTCTCAACATATACATAGAATAGTAATACAGTATTGAAAGAATAACAATATCAAAGTTACTGCTTTATGATAATGACAAACGAAACCTTGACATGAGTTGGCTCAAGTATTATAATATAAGTGAAAGCATATTAAATGCTGTGGAGAGGCTTAATGTCACTAATCAGATGGAACCCAGTAAACGATATTTTAACTATTCAAGAGAAGGTTAATAGATTATTTGATGAAGATAATCAAACAACAACGCAAACATTTACTCCTTTAGTAGATATTATAGAAACTCATAACGATATAAAGTTAATTATAGAAGTTCCTGGTATGAAGGAGAAGGATATTGATATTCAGATCACAGATGGATCGGTAGTTGTCAAAGGTGAAAGAGTGTTTGATGAGGAAACGAATAAAGAGAATTACTGTAAACTAGAGAGACAGTACGGTTGTTTCAAGCTATCATTTGCAGTACCATTAAATATCAGTTCGCCTGCAGTATCGGCTACACTTAAAGATGGTTTATTAAGAATAACCTTAAGAAAAAAAGTTGAACAAAGCTCTAAGACTATAATAATAAATAGAGAGTAATAATATACTGTTTAGAGTAATAAGATATAAGTTGAGTAATGTAATATAATATTAAGTAATGTTATTGTATAAATTTGAGATACCCTACAAAACTTACAAAAAAATATCTCAACGGTTTTAAAAGAAAATAATATGGACGGTTTATGAGTAAAAGTAAAGATTTCTATCAGACTTTAGAGGTAACGAAATCAGCAACAGCTGAAGAGATAAAGAAGAACTATAAAAAATTGGCAAAAAAATATCATCCAGATATTCATCCAGATGATAAAGAAGCAGAGATAAAGTTTAAAGAGTTATCAGAGGCGTACGCAGTATTATCTGATACTGAAAAACGTAAAGATTATAACTCTATTGGACATGAAGCGTTTACATCATCAGGACAAGGAAACAATTTTAGAAATATGAACTCTGAAAACATGGGATCATATAGGTTCGGTGGCAACACATCGTTTGAAGATATTTTTGGCGACTCATTTGGTGGTGGTGGAAGAAGACGAACAAGAAAGAAAAGACCACCTGCTAATCAGAAAGGTGAAGATAAATTATACGCCGTTACGGTTGATCTTGATGACGCTATAACTGGATCTATTATTGAACTCTCTATTACTCGTCGTGAGAAATGTAAACAGTGTAGTGGTGCTACTGGTACTAAAGGTAAATGTCCTGATTGTAACGGTACTGGAGAGGATCAAACGCAACAATCATATTATCAAGAACCGTGTTACAACTGTGATGGAACAGGAGAGGCGATTGTTGAGCCGTGTAAAGTTTGTGGAGCAACTGGGCTTACACCGATATTTGAAAAGATAAAAGTTACTGTACCTAAAGGTATTAGAGATGGTGGAAAGATACGTATATCTGGTAAAGGTGATGATGGACGTGGAACTGGTAAAAGTGGAGATCTATACATAGAGATAAATATAACCGAACACCCTGTCTATACTCGTGATGGTGACAATCTATATCTCAATTTAGATGTAGATATTTTTGAAGCTTTATTAGGTGCTAAAATCACAGTCCCTACTCCTTATGGAGAGGTTGCATTAAATATACCTAAAGGAAGTGATAACGATCAGAAATTTAGATTAAAATCTAGAGGTATGCCTAAAATGAAGTCGGTTGAGTTTGGAGATCTATATGTTGTGATCCATGTTAAAACTCCTAAGATTGAGGATCAGGCTATTTTAGATGATATTCAAAAAGTTATGGATAGAACAAAACGGTTAGATAGATCATCTATATTAGATGAGGGTACTATCAAAAGATCTGAAGTGTAGATCTATAAACTACAAGACAGTTATAGAGCTATCATATAGTAGTAAAATTACAAGGACAGTGATATGGAAGAGAAGCCATTATACGTTATAAGTATTGTATCAGATCTATTAGGTTTACATCCTCAAACATTACGCCAATATGAAAGATTAGGTTTTATTGATCCTTCAAGAACGGTTGGAAACACTAGGTTATACTCTGAAAATGATATAGAAAAATTGAGAAAAGTTATTATATTAACAAAAGAAAATGGCGTAAACTTAGCTGGTGTAGAGATAATCTTACAGATGCAAAAAGAGATTGATAACTTAAACGATCAAATCAATGTTATGATTAGTAGCATTAAAAACGATTTTGATAATAATAAAACAACAAGAGATAGATTACCTATTAATAAAGTATACACAAAAGTAAGAATTATAAAGGAGTAGATAAAGGATAATTATTATGATAAATTTTAATAAATTAACTATAAAAGCACAAGAATCTTTACAAAGTGCTATATCGCTTGCAAAGGAAAAAAATAACGGACAAGTACAACTTGAACATCAGTTAGTTGCGTTAATAAATCAAGAAGATGGATTAACTGTTCCTATATTTCAAAAAATTGGTATAGATTATGATAGGTTAAAAACTGAAGTTATGGAACTTATATCTAACCTTCCAAAAGTTTCTTCAGATGTAGAGACTATGATATCTAAGGAGCTTGTAAAGGTTTACGATTACGCTCAAAAAAATGCTAAGAAAATGTCTGATGAATATGTATCAGTTGAACATATATTACTTGGTATTATAGAGAACGCTGAATACTCATTAAGAAAAATATTCACAGCTTTTAATATTAATGAAAAAGTGATAGAGCAAGCGTTACTAACTATTCGTAAAGGTGCAAAAGTTACCGATCAAAACCCTGAAGATAAACTTAACGTATTAGAGAAATATACTATAGATCTAACCAAACGTGCAAGAGACGGAAAACTTGATCCTGTTATCGGTAGAGATGAAGAGATCAGAAGAGTTATACATGTTCTATCAAGAAGAACTAAAAATAATCCGATATTAATAGGAGAACCAGGTGTTGGTAAAACTGCCATAGCCGAAGGTTTAGCGTTAAGGATTATTGATGGTGATACACCTGACTCATTAAAAGATAAAACCGTTGCTGTACTTGATATGGGAATGTTGATAGCTGGAACAAAATATCGTGGTGAGTTTGAAGATAGATTAAAAGGGATTATAAAAGAGATTATTGATAGTAACGGTGGTATAATCTTATTTATAGACGAAATACATACCTTAGTCGGTGCTGGTGCAACTGAAGGTGCAATGGATGCTGCAAACATCTTAAAACCATCGCTCGCAAGAGGAGAGCTTCATTGCATAGGTGCTACAACTTTAGATGAATATAAAAAATATATAGAGAAAGATGCAGCCTTAGAGAGAAGGTTTCAACCTGTTGCAGTAAATGAACCATCTGTTGAAGATACTATCTCAATACTTAGAGGGCTTAAAGAAAGATATGAAATTCATCATGGTGTAAGGATTAAAGATTCGGCGTTAGTTGCAGCTGCTCATCTTGCAAATAAATATATAACCGATAGATTTATGCCTGATAAAGCGATAGATCTTATCGATGAGGCGACTGCAAAACTTAGAATGGAAATTGATTCTATGCCTCAAGAGTTAGATGAATTAGAGAGAAGATTTCGTCAATTAGAGGTCGAAAGACAAGCATTAAAAAAAGAAAAAGATAATGCATCTAAGATAAGGTACGATAAAATAGAAAATGAGATTGCTAACCTTAACGATAAAATATCTGTTATCAGAACTAAATGGAATAACGAGAAAGAAATTATCTTTAAAGTTAGAGACCTTAAAGAGAAAATTGAAGAGACTAAACATCAAGCTTTTAACGCTGAAAGAACAGGCGATTTTGAAGTAGCATCAGTTCTTAAATACGGCAAACTGGTTGAGTTTGAAAAAGAGCTTGAAACTTATAATGCTAAAATGGTATTAATTCAAACAGGTACACCTCTTCTGAAAGAAGAAGTTGATGAAGAAGATATCGCAGAAGTTGTCTCTAATTGGACAAAAATTCCTGTTAAAAAATTGTTACTTGAAGAAGTCGATAAACTTATCAATATGGAGAGCTATCTACATAAAAGAGTTATCGGACAAGATATAGCTATTACAACTGTCTCAGACGCTATTAGGCGTAATAGAGCTGGCTTAAACGATATGAATAAACCGATCGGATCATTCATATTCTTAGGGCCTACTGGAGTTGGTAAAACTGAACTTGCAAAAGCGTTAGCTGAGTTTCTGTTTGACTCTGAAAGTGCATTAGTTAGAATTGATATGAGTGAATATATGGAGAAACATTCTGTTGCAAAACTTATTGGATCTCCTCCTGGGTATATAGGATATGAAGCAGGTGGACAGCTTACTGAAAAAGTAAGACGTAGACCCTACTCTGTTATTCTGTTTGATGAAATTGAGAAAGCTCATCCTGATGTTTTTAATGTACTGTTACAACTACTAGATGATGGTAGATTGACTGATGGTAAAGGTAGAGTTGTATCATTTAAAAACGCACTAATAATAATGACTTCAAATATAGCATCGTTAAAAATACAAGAAGAATTTTCTGAAGATAAAACGATGGAAGAGAAATATAGACGGATGAGCAAAGTCGCTATGGACGAGTTATCTCTATATTTTAAACCAGAGTTTATAAATCGTATAGATGATATCATTGTGTTTCATCCTCTCCAAGATGATGATATAAAAATGATTGTAAGGTTGACACTTAATAGTATCGAAAAGAGATTGGAAAACAATTCTCTTAAAGTAACTTTTGATGAGTCAGTTGTTGATGAAATATCTAAAACTGGTTTTGACAGATCATACGGTGCTAGACCTATGAAAAGAATTATACAAAAGAAAATAGAAAACTTTATTGCTGATAAAATAATTAGAGGCGAAATAAAACAAAATTCTATTATTAATTTATACTATAAAGATGCACAGCTAGAGTTTACAAGTGTTGATAATTAATCAGCTTTAAAAATTCTAAGTGATTTTAGTTTATGGAGTTCATGGAATAAATAATGACTAAAAAAACACCTAAAAAAAATGGAAATGATGATCGTCTTGATACGGATCTTATAAGTAAAGATCTGAACAGTACAAAAGATGATATTAACAAGCTTAACAATCTAAATGAGATTGATAAACTAATCGAGCTTGATGATATAGCTGAGCTTGATAATATAGACGAGCTTGATGATCTAGATGAACTTGATAACATAGCTAAGCTTGATGATATAGACGAACTTGATGATCTAGATGAACTTGATAATATAGCTAAGCTTGATGATATAGCTAAGCTTGAT
>CAMQYB010000059.1 GCA_947039055.1 uncultured Deferribacteraceae bacterium | reverse complement strand
GAGTTTAATTGCGACTAACTATAGTTACTAATTTATTATTATGAGTTAAATTGTTCAGTTAATTATTACTAGTTTAATTGCGACTAATTATAGTTACTAATTTATTATTATGAGTTAAATTGTTCAGCTAATTACCACGAGTTTAATTGCGACTAACTATAGTTACTAATTTATTATTATGAGTTAAATTGTTTAGTTAATCACTACTGTAAGTTTGTCATTATTTGCATCTTCTAGATATATTGCATATGGAGAGCCTTCATTTGTAACAGCCATTTTTAGAAGTTGTTTCCATTTGCATGTTGCTCCTGCTTTTAGATTAATCGTCATAATTTCTTTATCAGGGTTAATTGTATAGTCACAAGTTGTGTCTAAAGTTCCGTTTTTAAGATCGTTATTAATATATCCAGTTAATGTGAATGCAGTTTGATTAACGGTATCCTTATTGATAAATTTTATTTCAAAAGCTTGTTCTGATCCAACAGCTACTGCTCCTAAACCTTTTTTTTGTACGGCAACTTCTATTAATGATGTGTTTAAATTTTCTATAGCAACAATATCTCTTCCATTGTTTTTAGAATCAATACACGCTGAAAATAGAAACATACCTAAAACTGCTATTAATATTTTTTTCATTTTGTACTTCCTTATATTTATAATTTGCTATTTATTATTTTGTCAAATGTAAAACAAATTTTACAGTAGAGAGTATCATAAGTCAAAAGCTTTTAAGATATATGTATATAATTAGAGAAAATAAAAGACACTTAAAAAAGTGCCTTCTATTATTTATCGTTACTATTTAAAATTTTATAGTAATGATATATTAACTAAATATTAAAAAATTATTCTATTGTATAATTCAACACTACATTAAGTTTAGTTCCATTTGCATCTTGAAAATAAACTGCGAAAGGAGAGCCATCCATAGTTTCTTTTATAACTAACTGATGTGTGAAAGTACAAGTTGCACCTGCCGCCTGTCCAATGGTAATAGGATTATCATTGGAAAGTTGTTTGCAAGTCCCTATATCTATACCATTCTGTTTATCCACTAGGTCTCCGTTTCTGTAACCAAGCATTGTTAATACCATTTTATCTGTTTTGTCCAGATTTTCAATAGTATATGTAAATGTGTGTTTTGAACCGATAGCTACCGTGTCTAAAGTCTTCTTTTCAGGAGTGATTTTTATCAAAGATGTTGTTAGGTTTTCATTAGGAGTGTCAGAAGCGGTAAGTGTATAGTTTAACACTACGCTGAGTTTATCACCATTTGCATCTTTAAAATTTATTACAAGTGGAGATCCCAAAAGTGTCTCTTTCATAACTAAGTTAAACGTAATATTACAAGTTGCACTAGCTTGTTGGGTAATATATATATCGTTTTCAATATCTACATGTTGACAACTTCCGAACTCTGCAATGTCAATTAAACTCATGTTTATAGTAACCACTTCATATAATTTCATTTTATCTGTAGTGCTTTTATTTTGAACAGTTAAAACATATTGTTGGTTTGAGCCAATCTTTACACTGCCTAAGTCTGTCTTTGACGGTGTTATCTTTATTAACGGTGTTTCTAGTTCGTTTGTAGATTGAGCGATCGTATATACGATAACCACATCAATATTTTCTCCATTTGCATCTTTAAATTTTAATGTGAATGGCGAAGTTTCTGTACTAAGCATAGTTAACTTATATGTGATTGTGCAAGTTGCACCAGAGTTTTGAGTAATATAACTTTCACTCCCCGTAGCTCCATTAACTATTGTACAAGTTCCTAGAGATGTAGTTGTTACGAAACTGCCAGGTAATTCACGTAAGTATAATTTCATTTTTTCTGTAGTACTTTTATTTTTAACAGTTAGTTTTACATCCTGTTTTGATCCAACAGTAACTTCACCTAAATTGCTTTTTAAGACAGTTATCTCTATTAATGAAGTGTTTCCACCACCGCCATTACCACCACTTCCATCACCATTCTTATCAGTATCTACAAAATCAGTACACGCTGTAAAAACAACCATACCTAAAACTAATATCAATAACTTCTTCATTCCATATTCTCCTGTATTTGTTATCTTGTTGAATTTATATACTCTACTAATGTATATCACTCTTCTTGGTAAGTCAAAGTTATTTAATATATATATATATATAATTAATATATATTTCAGAGAGAGGATTGTAGAGTGTGCAACTATTTTAATTTAATACTGTAAAGGTTGTATGATAGGTGTATTGTAAAATTATTTTGTATTGATAGTAATTAAGCGAATTGTTTTATACTGAGTGCAACATATAAATGCTTATGTCGATAACACTTAAGCCGATTGTTTTGTGTGATTATATTAATGTGAGTGGGGCGTAAGTTATCCAGCCATTTTAAGTTGTTAGTTGGAATGGATAACAAATAAGCAAGCCTGTTTATGTCGGTCGCAACCAAACAGATTACTTTGTGTTTACAGATGCAAAAATATCTACCAACGCTTCATAGAATTTGATCTTGCCTGTTTTGATATTAAGATCGTGTAACGCAAATTTATCCATCATTTTTATCGCTTCATTTTTTGTCCAAAATCTTTTATTACCAGCAACTTTTTGTTTCACAAAATCTTGATACTCTTCGATCAATTTATTAGATATATATGCAAAATATATATTAGACATCCGTTTTGCTAAACCGTAATAAATTCTGTAATCATTACTATTTTCATTAAGTGGAATGTTTTTAAATATTTTAATCACGTTATCCATTTTCTTTTCAGCAAAGGCATCAATTAAAGCGTATATAGATTCAGTTTTTTTACCTGATAAATTAGATAGAACATCAGAAAGTTTCTCATTAGGATTAGCGTTAAGATAGATAGAAAATTTTTCTGCCTCATTATTTATAGCTGTCAAATTTCCAGAGGTTGTTTCAAGTATTTGCATAGCTGTCATATTATTTATCTCAATACCTTTTATCTTAAAGATATCGACAACTTCATGACTAGCAGTAACAGACATAGCTTTCACAGTAGGTTCAATTATCAGTTTATACTCAAGAGCTTTAATATATTTCTGTATACCTTTACTCTTTTTTTCAAGCTCCGTTAATGATAGCGTTGTAGAAAATATTAACGTAGTTTCAATACAAGTTTCTACTGATTTTAAAAACCCCATCAGATCCTTAATTTTATCTATATTTCTAATGTAAGCTATTTTATCATTTCCAAAAATTGAGGGGGAATTTATGAACGCAAAATACTCATCAACATTTAATTCATCACCGAAATATTTTTCTATATCAGCATCTTCATTTTTATCAACAACTTTATTTACGTTTGTTGTTATAAAAAAATCTGAACCGATAATTATACTCTTTTCATTCATACAACCCACTTATTTTTATCTATCAATTTTATAAAAACTATTTCTAAAATCTGCCATGATACTATCGATTGCTTCAGCCACACTAATCTCTCTACCACGAATAATTTCAGCAGCAGCCCCAGCTACAGGATATGATTTAACAGCAGAAAATGTTCCAGAGTATATTTCTACTCCAGCTCTATCAGATACAATAAAAGTTATTTCTATCTTAGTGTTTGTAGCAGTTGATTCATCGTACTGTGATGTTATTAGAGGAGAGTAGTCGATACTGTTGACAATAGGAGATAATGTGTATTTTGCATAACTCTCTCTTGCAAGTTCGTTGTAATCGATCAAGTAATCTTCTATGATTGTTTGTATGAGAGGGGTGAGTATTGCAGACGGAGATTTGTTCCAAGTATTTTCAACATAGAAACTAGGCTTAACACCATCTTTACTAATTCCACGTATAGAGTATCCACACGATACCGTCGTTATCATAAACATAATTACAACTGAAAACTTTAACACACTATTTTTCATTATTACTTAACCACTAAAGATATCAGTTTATCTTTCACAAAGATTTTTTTTATGATCTCTTTACCATCAATATGAGGCAGAACTTTTTCATCTTTTAACGCTGTTTCAATCGCTGTATTTTCATCAACACCACGATTAAATTTTAATTCACTTCTAAGTTTTCCGTTAACTTGAACAACGATTGTGATATCATCTTTCACCGTAAAACTTTCATTATATTCAGCCCATTTTGTATCTGATATAAATGATGTTTCATTAATTTCTTTCCAAAGCTCTTCTGCAATATGCGGAGTGATAGGAGTTATAAGAATTAACATTTTTCTAATTGCATCAGCGTAAGCTGTCTTCTCATTATCACTACTTAATTTTTCAAATACTGGCGACAAAAAGTTTAAGAATTCCATAATAGCAGCGATCGCAGTATTAAACTGAAACCTCTCAATATCTGTTGTAACACGTTTAATAGTTATATGTGTCATCTGCATAATTTCTTTAGCAAGTCCGTCTGTAAATTCTGGAGTTTTAGAATATTTAATTACGGTATCTTTAGCGATCATAACTAATCTATATAATCTATTAAGAAATCTATATCCACCTTCAACACCGTTTTCGCTCCATTCAATTTCAAGCGCAGGAGGTGCTGCAAAGAGTGAAAATAATCTAATTGTATCGGCACCGTATTCATCAACTAATGAGTCAGGATCAATAACATTTTTCTTCGATTTGCTCATCTTTTCAATTCTGCCTTTAACAACATCGTCTCCACATTTAAGACATTTGCTATCCGTATGTTCTTCAGGGTATAGATATCCATCAGTCGGACATTTAACACTTTCCATACAAACCATACCTTGTGTTAATAGAGCATCGAACGGTTCATCGAAATTTATATATCCAAGATCACGCAAAGCTTTAGTAAAAAATCTTGCATAAAGTAGGTGCATAACAGCGTGTTCAATTCCACCGATATATTGATCAACAGGCATGAAGAAATTAACATCATCTTTATTAAATATATCTGTATCGCAGTCAGGAGAAATATATCTTAGATAATACCAAGACGACTCCATAAAAGTATCCATAGTATCAGTTTCACGTTTTGCATCTTTGCCACATTTAGGACATTTAACATTAACGAAATCAGTAGCGTTATCGAGTGGATTTCCCTGTTTTGAAAAATCAACATTTGTTGGCAGAACAACAGGCAGATCGGCTAACGGTACAGGAAGCATTCCACAATCATCACAGTAAATAAATGGAACAGGTGTACCCCAATAACGCTGTCTTGATACGCCCCAATCACGTAATTTATAGTTGATAGATTTACGAGCATAATCGCCTAAATGATCTATCATTTTTATATTGGCATCCTTAGAATTCATACCATCTAATATACCAGAGTTAATAAGATTTCCAGCTCCAGTATAAGCTTCTGTCATTTCAGATGCTATTAACTCTTTATCAGTTGGAGAGATTACAACGTTGATATCTAGGTTATATTTTTTAGCGAACTCAAAATCTCTTTCATCGTGAGCAGGCACAGCCATAACAGCACCAGTTCCGTATCCCATGAGAATATAGTTTGCTAAGTAGATAGGTATCTTTGTGTTTGTTGCAGGGTTTAGAACATACTTGCCTATAAATACGCCATCTTTATTTTTATCACTTGATCTATTTATGTTATCAAGTTTAGCCATTTTATTTATAAATTCTTCAATTTCAATTTTATTATTAGAGTCGCTAATCAATGTTTTAACAAGTGGATGTTCAGGTGCTAACAGCATAAAAGTTGAACCGTATAGAGTATCAGCTCTAGTTGTAAAAACAGTTATAGTTTGATTATCTTTATCATCAACAATTTTGAAATCTATTTCAGCACCAGTAGATTTTCCTATCCAGTTTTTTTGCATAGTTAAAACTTTAGAAGGCCAGTTCGGCAGTTTGTCGGTATAATCAAGAAGTTCTTCAGCGTACTCTGTAATTTTCAAGAACCATTGTTTAAGCCCTTTAGATCTAACTGTATTTCCACATCTCCAACAAGCACCGTCTTCAACTTGTTCGTTAGCAAGCACAGTTTCACAGTCATCACACCAGTTTACTTCAGAGTGTTTTTTATAAGCTAAACCTTTCTCCCATAGCTTTATAAATATCATCTGTTCCCATTTATAGTAAGTTTTATCAGATGTTGCGAACTCTCTACTCCAGTCGTATGAGAACCCTAATTTTTTGATCTGAGATTTCATTTTCTCTATGTTAGAGTATGTCCACTCAGCAGCGTCACGTTTATTTTGTTTAGCAGCATTTTCAGCAGGTAAGCCGAAAGAGTCCCAGCCCATAGGGTGTAAGACATTAAATCCTTGCATAAGTTTATATCTAGCAAGAGCGTCTCCTATAGAGTAATTTCTAACGTGTCCCATGTGTATATTTCCAGATGGGTATGGTAGCATCTCTAAACAGTAATATTTAGGTATAGATTTATCATCTTTTAGATGAAAGATCTCCTTTTCACTCCATTTTGATTGCCATAAACTTTCAAAAGCTTTAGGGTTATATTTCATATTAATTCCTTCTACACGGTTCTATTTAACGAAATCTAACTATAACATATTGGTAGTATTCTTCAAGCATAAAGTATATTATTTTTCAATCTAATAAAAGAGATATTCATAATGTTCAATATAAAGTATTTGTTAAATATTTTAATGGTTGATAAATCTACTATTCTATAATAGAATAAAGTTTAATGTGTGAAAAATTATATCTATAAGTTGTTAAGATTATTAATGATATTACTTATGTGGCTATAGTTGTTAATCATGTTTTTATTAGAGGGATGTTATGGCGACCTTTTGTGTGAGTTCATTTAAGGATATTTTAAAAACAAAATATTTAGGTAAAGAAATAGAGTTTTTTAAGACTTTATCTTCAACTAACGATCACCTTTTAAGAAATCCTCGTATTGAGGGTAAAATTGTTGTTGCAAGTGTTCAAACAAATGGTATGGGTAGAAACAATAATCGGTGGGAAAACTGCGATGAGTCTTTACTGTTCTCAGTTGAGCTACCTCTTATTGCAACAAACCTCCTAGAGCCACTCAACATAATCGTAGGGTATTCGCTTGTCGAGGCGTTTAGTAAATACATCGGTGGCACATCTCTTAAATGGCCTAATGATATAATGATAAGTAATAAGAAAGTTGCTGGTATGGTTTTAAAGGTAAACTTTTCTGGCGAAGAGCTTACGAGAATTGTATTAGGCGTTGGCGTTAATATGTCTGGCAAAACAGAAAGTATTGTTGTTAATGGAAATATAACTACTTTGGGTGATAACTATCTAAAATCATTATATCCAGATGTTATATTGGCATCTATACTATTACGACTTGAAAATAATATTAGTAAATTGATTACAGGCGAGCTAGATATCAAAGCCATGTGGAAAGATTATACAGCGTGTAAAGGTGGCGATATCTCTGTTACGGTTGGCGATGAAAAGAAAACATATAGAGAGTACGGTATTAATAAAGATGGTGGATTAATTGTTATAGATGCTCAAAGGTCCCTTGCGACAATAACAATCGGTGATGTTAGTATTGATAATAAACAATCGGAGATGTAAGTCTTGATAATAGTAATTGATATAGGCAATAGTAACATCTGTATCGGAGGATATAGAGGGGATGAACTAGCTTTTGATTTTAGAGTTAATTCAGATGGTACAGCAACAGTTGATGAATATTCGTTGATGATATTGCCTAAATTATCTGAAAGTGGCGTATTGATTGATGATATTGAAGCTGTAGTTATTTCATCTGTTGTTTTACTTATAACACCTCTAATTGTAGAGTTTGTTAAGAAACATTTAAAAAAGGAAGCATACTTAGTTAAAGATATTTTTCCATATAAGATGATTCCTAACATAAAAGATCCTGATTATATAGGTACAGATATTGTTTCAGATATTGTTGGAGCTAAGATGAAATATTCAACTCCAGCTATAGTTGTCGATATGGGTACAGCGTCTACGTTTAACACTATATCTGAAAACGGAGATTTTATCGGTTGTATTATAGCACCAGGTGCGAGACTATTTTCGGAACAATTACATAATAGTACATCTCTACTACCACAAGTTCCGTTGTCAGTTCCAACGCAGGTTTTAGGAACAGATACGGTTACGGCTATAAGATCAGGCGTGTATTACGGTTATCTTGATTTAGTTAATGGTTTGTTAACTAGAATATTGAAAGAGAAGTTTGATGGACGTGAATTAGAGGTTAATATTATATTTACAGGTGGACTGTCTAGCGTTTTTGTTGGTGATGTTAAGTATCCTGTTATTCATGAGCCGTATCTTACTCTTCATGGTTTGAAGTATATTTACGATATAAGTAAAGTATAGATTGCATTTTGTGCGATTAGTAAAAAATAAATTATAAAAGAAGAACTATGAGTGAATTAGCGAAATTATTAAAAAGTAAACGAGAAGAATTAGGCAAGACAGTTAAAATGGTAGCACAAGAAACAAAGATACGAGAGAACTCAATATTATTGATGGATAAAGGAGCGTTTCATGAAATGCCTTCATATCTTCACGCATACGGATTTGTAAAACAGTATGCAGAGTTTTTAGGTTACGATTATGAGGTGCAGATTAAACCTCTTTTTGATACAGAGTATCCAAAAACAGGAACGAAGGCGTTTGGCGTAAAGAGTGTTGATAACGACACGGCTGATAGTCATACAAATAATGGTCGTGTTAAAAAAGACGTTCCAGCTGATAAAGTTGAATTTGTTGAAGATACAGAAGAGACGGTTAGCAACAGTAATGTTATAATGATTGCTGTAATAGTTGGACTATTAATTGTTGGAGCAATATCATATTACGTATTTTATTCATTAAAAAATGTTTCATCAACAATTGTTGTCGTTGAAAGAGATGAAGTTGAAAATATGTCTATAGAGTATCCATCACCAACAACCAACATTAATACATTATTAGATGAAACAACTAACGGTACAAAAGTTCCTGAAGCACAAAATAATCAATTAATGCCTCCACCAGTAAGTAATGTTGTAAGAGGTATAATACCTGTAAACGAGATTATTGTAGCACCAACACCTAAGAGATTAATTTTTGGTTTCAAAGAAGAGTGTTGGGTAAAATATCAATCAGACGGTCTTCCAGCAGTAGAATATTTTGGACTACCAGGACAATCTAAAGCTGTATATTTTATAGATAACTTTACATTAGATATCGGAAACGCAGCAGGGTTATCTGTTACATACGGTCGTCAAACTCTTGATAAATTCGGCAGAACTGGCTCTGTAAGAAGAGGGCTGAAATATAAATTAGAGAACGATAAATTAATGCTGGACGTAAAAAGATAATTTAGATAGTTTAAATAGTTTAAATAGTTTAGATAGTTTAGATAGTTTGGATAGTTTAGATAGTTTAGATAATTTAGATAATTTAGATAGTTTAGATAA
>CAMQYB010000058.1 GCA_947039055.1 uncultured Deferribacteraceae bacterium | reverse complement strand
CATTTTGTATTTAACAGATACAATTCTAAACGAAACGTTCGTCGTATATTAAACTCTATTCTCTGAAAATAATAACAATCAATTATAATACTTAGCAAACATTAACCAACTGCCAATAATCAATCAAGCAAACATTAATCACAACTGATAACAATCAATCAGTCAATACACATAAGTATATACTCTCTCTCGCCAGTCAACCAAAACATATCTCAACTCTCAATCAAACCCTCAATTACAACTTAAACACTACGCAATATTTGTCACAAAAAAAAAGCTATAAATTATCTTTTATCAAAATAACTTATAGCTTAATTAAATATCGTAATTTATAAAACAAGATACATGTTTTATTTAAAATAATTTACATTGTCTCATATCTATCTGTTAAGATATTTAAAACTTCAATCAACTGAGTTACAACTAATTGAAGCTCTCCAAATCGACTATCGTTTTCAATTTTTGCACCATCAACAACTGATTGTATTAAACTGATACCTAATGAATGAACTCTTAAATGAAGCTCCTCTAGTCCGATAAAATCATGGTCTTTACCGTAAAGTTTCATACCATCTGAATAGTAAAACTTACCAAAATCACAATGTAGGTGATCTAGCAATTCAACAGCTGTATTATTAGTATAGTTCTCTACAACTCTATCTAAAAAACATAAATGTGCTAATTTTGCCCTGATAAAGACTATTGATTTTAAGTTATAATCATATTTAACATATTTGTCATTTAATGAATGTATAACTGAACTTATGTTAGAAAAAATATTACCTAATTCACTTAACTTATCCACCGCATTTAATGCTTCTTCACTCATTGCATCAACACTTTCAACAATCTGTTGTGATACACTTGACTGTTCTTCCGTTGCAACAACGATACCATGTATTGACTCATTCAGATCCAACATCGCATCTTGGACACTTACAAATGATTCTGCTGAACTTCCAAGAGATACTTGTTGACTATCAACAGTTGAAGTTACATTATTTGTAAGAGTTGATACGCTTAAAATATTTTTCTGAATATTATTAATTGCATCCTCTATCTCTTTTGTAGAGTTTAATGTTTTTTCAGCTAACTTTCTAACTTCATCTGCAACTATCGCAAATCCACGTCCAGCTTCTCCTGCACGTGCTGCTTCAATTGCAGCGTTTAATGCTAATAGATTAGTCTGGTCTGATATCTCACTTATCGTTGATGAAACATGTCCAACTTGTTTCGCATTCTCTGTAAGCATAGATATTTCTTTGTTAAGCATAGCTATATCGTTACTGATATTATCTGAAAAATCTTTAGTAGCTGTTATTAAACTAACACCTTCAGCCGTTCTGTCTAACGTTACTTTCGCTTTATCATTTATAACTAAAGTAGAATTCACAATTGAGTTAATTGCAAGTTCCATCTCTTTCTCTGCATTTACAACGTGCTTACAAGTGTTATTATTTTCTTTAGCTGAACTTCCTGCATCATCTAACGAATGCTTAAAGAAACACGTCGCCTCTTCAACTAGTGCTAACTTCTTAACAACATTGTACATCTCTTTTGAAAATATTCCGAGAAAATCGTTAAACGATTTAAGAATCTCATCACTACTTTCTAGATCTTTATTATTTGAAGATAATGGAAGTAAAGATAATTTTTCACTATTTGCACTCACTAACGCATCAACTTTCTTAGTTACAAATAGATATTTTGAATACTTACGTTTTAAAAATACAAAATTACCGATAACTGCCAAAATAGCAAAACATGATTTCACAACTATAGGCATCGGCACAACTATAACTAGCATAAAAAACATAAACATGATAAGTGATAAAATCACCTGAGTCCTTAGACTAATCACCATAATAGAAACCCCTCTGATTACAAAACATTATTTGACGTTTATTCAACTACAAAACTTATATAAATAATAAAAACCTTCAGTTTTCATGCATTACTTAATTGTTTATACTATAATATTAATAAATAAAATATATTTAGTAAACAATAATTACATATTACCTGTATCCTATATTATCCTAACACTCTATTATTCGGATAGAGTTTAACAAACCATAATACATATTATATAATATGTTCTAAATTTATCGATACTTACTTAAAAGTACATCTCCATATTATTATAAAAAAATTAAGCTATAAATTATTTTCAATAAAATATCTTATAGCTTAATTAACGAACTTATTATAATTTTTTAAAACAAAACAGTTAAAATAATTTATTTTTTCTCATATTTATCTATTAAGATATTAAGATTTCCAACTAACCTACCAATTACATCTTGAAGCTCATTAAGTATAGCACCACAGTCTGCTTTTTCACCACTAGCTACTAAATGCATCAGTCTAATCCCTAATTCATGAACTTTTATATGATACACCTCTATTGCAAGAAAGTCTGGATCTTTACCGTAAAGTGCCATACCCTCAGAGTAATAAAATTTACCGAAATCACAGTTTAAGTGATCTAACAACTCTATTGAATTATTGTTTTTATAATTAACTATAACTTTATCTAAAAAGCTTAGATGCGCTAACTTAGCTCGTATAAAATTAATTGATGATAAATTATAATCGTACTTAGAATATTTAGTACCTAAAATACTTATCGATCCTGCAACATTAGAAAACATGTTACTCAAATCAACTGATTTTTGCATAGCATTTACTGCCTCTTCACTCATCAGATCAACACTTTCTACTATCTGTTGTGATACACTTGATTGTTCCTCAGTTGCAACAACTATACCATGTATTGACTCATTCAAATCTAACATTGCATCTTGAACACCTACAAATGATTCAGCTGAACTTCCAAGAGATACCTGTTGATTATCAACAGTTGTTGTTACATTTCCTGTAAGAGTTGATACACTTTTTATATTCTTTAAAATAGCATTAACAGCATCTTCAATCTGTTTTGTTGAGTGTAATGTTTTTTCAGCTAACTTTCTAACTTCATCTGCAACTATCGCAAATCCACGTCCAGCCTCTCCTGCACGAGCTGCTTCTATCGCTGCATTTAATGCTAATAGATTAGTCTGATCTGATATCTCTCCGATCGTTGACGTCATCATTGCAACCTGCTGTGCATTCTCTGTAAGCATTGATATCTCTTTGTTAAGCTTAGATATATCATTACTTATATTATCAGAAAAACCTTTAGTAGCTGTTATTAAACCAACTCCATCAGCAGTTCTATCTAATGTTATTTTCGCTTTATCATTTATTACTAACGTTGCACTAACTATTGAATTGATAGCAAGTTCCATCTCTTTCTCTGCGTGTGCAATATATTGACAAGAATCATTATTCTTTGCAGCCGCATCCTCAACATCATTTAATAGACGCTTAAAGAAATACGTACCCTGCTCTATTAAAGCTAATTGTTTTAATGTACGGTAAAGCTCTTGTGAAAACATAGCTATTAACTCATTAAACAGTACTATATTTTTATCATCATCTGTACTTTGATTACTCTTAGTAGATATTGGAACTAATGTGAGATTTTCTTCACCCAACAATGAATTTATTTTTTTTGTAACAAATTGTTGTTTTGAAAATTTATTTTTTATAAATAAAAAATTTACGATAACTGCAAGTATCGAGAAACATATCTTAACCACTAGAGGCATAGGTACAATAATAATAAATAATAAAAATAGAAACGCTATTAAGGATACTAATATCTGCGTTTTTAGAGATACAACCATAAAAATAACTCCTTATTTACAAAACACTATTAATGCTTAATCTATAGATCTGAACTAAACTTAGATTATTCAGATCATGCAAAAATATGTTCATTAATACAATAATAGTAAATTATAATGATTTAGTAAATGAAAATTAATATTTATCTAATCTAACTAGATAAATATAAATATAAATAAGTAGAATAATTTATCTGTTTTACAATGTATATATAGACTATTTAACTGTTATAAGTATAATCGCTTGACATTGAGACAATATAAATTTATCCTTTTTTTAAAGCACACTATATTATACTTAGGAAATATACCTATGAACTTAAAAAACTTTACTGAAAAAGTAGCATCAATCAATATTACAGAACTTGCTGAACAAGCAAAAATCGCTAGAGCAAATATTATAACTATGACAACGTTGGCAGAGTCAGGACATCCTGGTGGATCATTATCATCAATAGACATGTTAATGGCGATATACTCTGTTGCAAATATATCTAAAGATAATCTAACAGATATTAAACGTGATAAAATTGTTGTATCGCACGGACATATATCGCCCGCAGTATACTCTGCACTTGCTTACAAAGATATATTAAATATAGATAACGTGATATCTGGTTTTCGTAAAGCAGGATCTTTATACGAAGGACATATCGAACGTTCAGTTGACGGAGTTGAATGGACTACTGGAAACCTTGGACAAGGTTTATCTGTAGCCGCTGGATTTGCGATATCTGATAACGTAAATAAAACCGACTCTGATGTATACCTTATAATGGGTGACGGCGAACAGCAGAAAGGACAAATTGCTGAAGCTAGAAGATTTATATCTAAATATAACCTTACAAACATAACTACTTTTATCGACTTTAACGAACTACAAATATCAGGAGATATTCATTCGGTTATGCCATCACTAGATATTGCAAAATCGTTTGAAGCTGACGGGTTTGAAGTTCTATATATCGACGGACACGATTTTAACGATATATTTAGTGCAATGTTGAAAAGTAAAGCAAACGATAAACCAACTGTGATTATCGCTAAAACTATCATGGGTAAAGGTATACCTTTTATTGAAAATAAAGAGAAATATCATGGTTCAACTCTATCAATAGATGAATATAAAGAAGCTTTATCAATTCTTGGCTGTAAAGATAAGCTTGATTACTATAAAGAATTGAGAGAGAAAGTAAGTATCAGTGAACATATCATGCCTAAATATAATGTTAAAATAAACACTGGAAATATAATAGAGTACGATAAAAATAAATCAGCAGACAATAGATCAGCTTTCGGTAACGCTCTGCTTTCTGTTGTTGAAAGCAATATTAATGATAGCAAAAACACTCCTATTGTTGTGTTTGATTGTGATCTTTCAGGTTCTGTTAAAACAGATCAAATTGCTAATAAATATCCAGATATCTTCTATCAGGCTGGAATTGCGGAACATAATGCATCTGTGATGGCTGGTAGTGCATCGGCTAATAATCTCATATCTGTATTCGCTGATTTTGGAATGTTCGGTGTTGATGAAGTATATAACCAACAAAGATTAAACGGAATAAATGAAAGCAATCTCAAACTTGTTACAACTCATGTTGGGACTGATGTTGGTGAAGATGGTAAAACTCATCAATGTATAGATTATCTTGCTTTGATGAGAAATATTTTTGGATTTAAAGTTATTACCCCTGCTGATCCTAATCAAACAGATCGTGCCGTTAGGTTCGCATTATCAGAGTATGGAAACATACACGTGGCAATGGGAAGAAGTAAACTAAACCCTATTACAGATAGTAATGGAGAGGTATTCTTTAATAAAGATTATAAATACGAATACGGAAAAATTGATATCATAAGAGAAGGAAATTATCCGATATTCACATACGGTGCATTTGTTGAAAAAGCTTTACAGGTACATGAAATACTTAAAACTGAAGCAAAACTATCAACAGCTGTTATTAATATATCATCGCCTCTACATATTGATGATAAAAGATTGCAATCATATCTTATGAGAGGGGTTGGTTTTATATATGAAGATCATATATCTGATTCAGGTTTATTTTCTACTATGGCAAACATTGTTGCTAAAGGTGGATATAGATGTAAACTTCTTGATTTTGGATTAAATAGATTTCCTATGTCTGGAGCAGCTGATGAAATTCTTGTTGCTATGGAACTTGATCCTATATCTATCGCTAAGAAAATTAGATCTATGAACTTAGATCAAAAAACTTGATCCAAAAATAGTTATAAAGATAATACAATAGTGATATCTAAATTTAAATACAAACTCATATCAAAGATCGCACACACAATAGGTGTGACAGATGTTGGCTTAAAAAAATATAGCATTAATTCATTTTGGCTTATTTCTGAAAAAGTTTACAATATTATATTAGCTCTTGTTATAGGGATAGTAGTAACTAGGCATCTAGGACCTGAAAATGTTGGTATTCTAACTTATGGGATAGCCATCTACGCTATAATTTTCGCCATAAGCACTTTAGGTTTAGATGAATTTATCATGAAAAGTATTGTTGATGATCGTGATAATGCTCCAAAAATTCTAGGATCTGTTTTCTTCCTTCGCACAGTAGCTAGCGTTATACTGTTCTTATCTGCATCGATATATGTATACCTAACAACATCAACTGACAAAATGCTCCCTATAATAATTATCATATCTGCATCTGTACTGCTTCAACCTATAATCGCAATTCAAATATGCTTCATGTCTGATGTTAATAATAAACTTAAAACAATGGCATACTTAATCGGTGCAACTATAACTGCAGTTATAAGGCTAACATTAATATTTCTAAACGCTGATTTAATATATTTTGCTTTAGCATATTTCTTCGAACTACTAATCATATCTATAGTTACAATTATACTTTTTAATAGAAACGGCTACTCATTTGATAAATGGATAATTAATAAAGAAGAAGTTGTATGTTTACTTAAAAAAGCTATCCCTCTATCAATAACTATGGTTGTATACACCGTGTTTGTTAAAATAGATGTGCTTATGATCGAGTATTATCTAAGCAATGAAGATCTAGGTATATACTCTGTTGCAGTTAGATTAATGGAAACGTGGATGTTTGTACCTATGTTCATATCTACCTCTTTTATGCCATCATTGGTTGATAGTAAAGCGGTTGATCACAATAAATACAATCGACGTCTAACACAGCTGGCATCATTACTTATATGGTTCTCTTTATGTTTAGGAACCGTTACAGCTTTACTATCTACACCTATAGTATCTATTCTCTTTGGAGAAGCGTTTATAGGAGCATCATCATCTCTTGCTATAATAATTTGGGTGATACTCTTTGTATCTGTACTGCAAATAACTATCAAAAAAATGATAATAGAAAATAATACATTCGGAATAATAGTAAGACCAGTTGTTGGACTTATACTCAATATCAGCTTAAATATGTATTTAATACCAAGATACGGAATTAAAGGTGCTGCAATATCTACAACTCTATCATACTTTTTCATAGCATATATTATAGATCTATTTACTAAAAAAGATAGAGAACTACTATCCTTAAAATTAGGTGCTATGTTTCTACCTATCAGATATTTGCTAAGAAAAAAGTAGGGTTTATTTTTCTTGTATCAATCTTTTTAATCTGTTATAGTTATTAATACAGTGTTGTGGAGATTTAAACGTATGGAAAAATCTGGGGTAAAACGTTTATGGGCTACTTGGCGAGCAAAATATGTTACCTCTAAAGGCAAAGATAGCTGTTGCGTTTTTTGCGATAAAATTAAATCTAGCAATGATCTGGAAACTCATCTACTCTATAGAGGAAAACATTGTTTCGTTGCATTAAATATATATCCATACAATAACGGACACATTATGATCATTCCATATAGACACATTGATGACATCATATTATTAAATAACGACGAGTCTAGTGAGATGATGAACCTTTTAAAATATTTTACACAAATATTAAAAAAAGTGATGTCTCCTGAAGGTTTCAATATAGGGTTTAATATAGGCAAAGCAGCTGGTGCTGGAATTGCTGAACACATACATCTGCATCTTCTTCCTAGATGGAATGGCGATACAAATTTTATGTCAACAATCGCCGAAGTTAGAGTTATACCAGAAGACCTTGACAGTACTTATAAAAAAATTAAAACGGAAATTAAAATTGAGGAGATTTCAAAATGTTGAAATTTATTTCATTATTATTAAAAATTATTCTGATTGCATACCTTGTAATCTTTTCGGTAAATAATAAATCAGAAGTTGAACTTGATATGTTCTTTGATTATCTTGTTATCACTATGCCACTATTTCTTTTTGCAGTTATCACTCTTCTATTAGGAATTGTGATCGGTGCATTATCAATGTTATCATACAGGTTTAAATCTAGCAGAGAGATTAAAAAACTTAAAAAAGAGATGACTAAACTAAATACAGAAAATACAAAATTAAGAAACATTACAATAAATTCAACAGATAGCTCACTTGGAAATAGTATGACTGAGAATGAATCTGTAAAAAATCAACTAAGGTAGTGCCAAAGGTTATTTATGAATACTATTACAATAGAACTATTGATTAGCGGTATAGTTGGATTACTGCTATTACTCACTTTTATCTATTTTCTATGGATTAAGTCTCCATACAAAAAAGGTGCTGATCTAAAACCTACATCAATGCTCGCTTTCGCTAAATATTTTGATAATGATTATAAAAATGCACTAGATGTTGCAAAAAAAATAGTTGTCGATAATAATGCGTCTTTTGAACTATATCTACTTATAGCAAATATATATAGAATTGTTGGCGAAAATGTAAAAGCTGCTCAAAACCATGAATTAATTCTACACATGAAAGATCTTGATAACTCATCTAAACTTGCGATAACTAACGAAATTGCAAAAGATTATCTAAACGCAAATATGCCTAGTAAAGCGATCACTATTCTATCAAACTATCCTGATGCATTATCTGTAACTGATAATATAAAACTTATGGCTATAGCTCATCTAAAGATGAAAAACTATAAACAAGCTATGAGTTATTACGATAGCTACTTGAAAAGATCTGACAATAAACTGATCGGATTTGCTGAAAAAGTGTTGATAGATCAAGCCCTACATACGACTGATGAATCAAAAATTGCTAAATTTATTAAAGAGGCGTTAGCTAATAATCCGAAATCTCGGGCAGCAAGATTTGTTAAAGCTAGTATCACTTTAAAATCTAAAGATGAAAAGAAAATCGCTCAAGAATATATATCTATATTAGAAGATAACCTTGTTAGAGATATTGCTGATCTAAAAAATATTGAAGAAATCGCTATACAAATCGGGTTTGAAGATAAATTAAAAACATTTATAGATAACGCAATTCTTGAAAATAGTAACAACCCATTCGTATACATTTGTAAAGCAAATATGTACCTAAAACAAAATAAAAACGATAAAGCGTTAGAGATATTAAGCAATTATATTGAAAGAGATGATGCAAAAGCTATCGTTCTAAACTATTACGTATCTATCAAAAACGATAAATTACTGGAAAAGATTTTAGGTAAGAAAAATTATTACGCCTGCTCTATATGCAATACAGAGTATGAAATATATCACGATGATTGTAAAGTATGTTTATCAAACAACACAATTAACTTAATCTAACAACCACGTTTTT
>CAMQYB010000057.1 GCA_947039055.1 uncultured Deferribacteraceae bacterium | reverse complement strand
CTTGCTACTCGTATAAACTTGCTACTCGTATAAACTTGTCACTCGTATAAACTTGTTACTCGTATAAACTTGTTACTCGTATAAACTTGTCACTCGTATAAACTTGTCACTCGTATAAACTTGCCACTCGTATAAACTTGCCACTCGTATAAACTTGCCACTCGCCTAAACTTGTCACTCACCTAAACCTGCCACCTAGCCTAAACTAGCCACCTGCTGTTGATGATTAACTAAATGATTTTGGATCAATTTTCAATCCAGGTCCCATTGTTGTTGAGATATTGATACTTTTTAAGTAAACGCCTTTACTACTTGACGGTTTAGCTTTGATAAGTGCATCAAGAAGTGCATTCATATTTTCAATCAATTTAGAGGCATCAAAACCTTTTCTGCCGATTGATGTATGAATAATACCTGATTTATCAACTTTAAACTCGATCATACCAGCTTTTAATTCAGTTACAACTTTTCCAACGTTATTCGTTACCGTACCCACTTTTGGGTTAGGCATTAAACCACGTGGTCCTAATACTTTACCAAGTTTACCCACCTTAGCCATCATATCTGGAGTTGCTACCACTTTATCAAAATCCATAAAACCACTTACTACTTTAGCGATTAACTCATCGCCACCTACATGATCTGCACCAGCTAACTCAGCCTCTTTGACCTTCTCGCCTTGCGCAAAAACAATTACTCGAACCTTTCTACCTGTACCGTTTGGTAAAACCACTGCTCCACGGATCATCTGATCAGCATAACGAGGATCTACACCTAAACGAACGGCAGCATCGACACTTTCATCGAACTTTGCAAATGCAATCTTCTGCGCTAAAGTTATTGCTTCTGGTAGTTCGTACAACTTAATGCGATCTACCTCTTCAAAACTTGACGCATACTTTTTTCCTGTTCCAGACATTTTCATGCTCCTGTATTACTCGTAATTTATATTTAATAAAAGTTTAAAATTAATTCTCTTAATTAATAAACACAAAAAACTACAGCTATTTTATTTCTCTAATTCGTAACCCATACTTTTTGCTGAACCTGCAATAATTTTTATCGCTTGCTCAATATCAGTAGTGTTAAAATCAGGCATCTTAACCTCAGCTACTTTACGTAACTGCTCTTTAGTTATTGTTCCTAACTTAAGATTTCCAGGATTGACTGAACCTTTCTCTATACCCATCTCTTTTCTTATTAGAGACGATGCTGGAGGCATCTTAGTTATAAATGAAAAACTCTTATCCTCATAAACTGTAATGATAACTGGAATTGATGAACCACTCATGTTCTGAGTAGATGCATTAAATGCTTTACAAAAATCCATTATGTTAACACCACGCTGACCTAATGCTGGACCAACTGGAGGAGATGGATTAGCTTTTCCCGCCTCTATAACCAACTTGATCGATCCTAATATCTTCTTTGCCATTTCTTCACCTTTATGAATCTATAAAATCTCTATGTCTATAAAATATTTATCTAATAAAATATATCTATTTATCTATATCTACTTATCTAAATCTATTTATCTGAACGCTTAATCTGTAAGTAATCTAACTCTACTGGTGTTTGTCTACCAAATATAGATACGATTACCTTAACTTTTTCTTTCTCAGGATTAACTTCTTCTATATGTCCTGCAAAACCTAAGAATGGACCATCAACTACTTCGACAATGTCACCCTTCATATATTTAGCCGTCATACGTGGAGTATCTGATTTAGCTAACTCTATCATCGAATTAACATCAGACTCTGGTATTGGAACTGGTGATACACCACCTACAAAACCTGTAACCTTTGGCAATGATTTAACAACATGCCAATTAGATGTACTCATCTCCATATTAACTAATATATAGCCTGGAAAAGTTTTCTTCTTACTTACTTTTTTCTGTCCGTTTTTAAGCTCTACTACATCTTCAGTAGGTATTAAAACCTCGCCGATCTCTTCCTCTAGCTTTAAGTTCTTAACTTTATCATTAAGAAGCAATGTAACTTGTTTCTCATAGCCTGAATAAGTATGAACTACATACCATTGTTTTGCCATTCTCATTACCCCATTATGATTGATGCTAAACGAGAAACTACCAAGTCTACAACGCCTAAGTATGCTGCGATCATACCAACCACTACCAACACTACTAATGATGTAGATATTGTGGCAGTTCGTGTAGGCCAACTAACCTTGCTTAGTTCTTCTTTTACTTCTGAATAAAAATTTCTAATATTAAATTTTTTCATGTCCCTAACCATTCCACCTTTAAATATGAAAGCAAAACATTCAACTAAATTAATCAACAAAATATGGTAAAGTAAGTACAGACCAAGAGGGAATCGAACCCCCAACACCCGGTTTTGGAGACCGGTACTCTACCAATTGAGCTATTGGTCTCTATAAAATCAACCTAATTATCAATCAAGAATATCTGATCATCAACGCTAATTGATTAACAAAATTAATTGAACTAAACCGATACTCTAAAAAGATTATAACTATTTTGTTTCTTTATGAAGTGTATGCTTTCTGTCAAACTTACAATACTTTTTAAGCTCTAGCTTAGTAGTCATTGTTTTTTTGTTTTTCGTAGTTGTATAGTTGCGACGCTTGCACTCTGAACAAGCTAATGTGATAATATCTCTCATGTGATATATTCCTTCCTTTTGAAATCGCTCATTGAAAAGCTCCCGCTAACAGAATAATACTTCAAATCTTTCGCGGTACATGCTCCTAAATTCATAATTGAAAATGGGAGAGTGAATAATATACTATTTTTACATGTATGTCTACATATATTTTAAAAAATAATATATCCATCGTTTTAAAACACCTATTTGGGTAATAAAGCCCGAACTCGGAATCGAACCGAGGACCTCATCCTTACCATGGATGTGCGCTACCTACTGTGCCATTCGGGCAAAATAATAACAATCAATAATATCCGATTATCATAACTTACCCTTATACATATCTTTATCCCAATCAACTAAAAATTAAATAATAACTAAAGTAATACAACTATTTAATTGCATTACTAAGTAATTAATCTAACTTAAAGTATTTATAAAATAACTTATCTATAATAAAATAATCTATCTACCTTTACCAAAAATACTCTTAATTTTCGAATATGTTCTTATACAAAATGGATATAGTGCCAACATATTCAAATATGTTAATCGTAAAAATAACCCACGACGCACAAAACCTGTTGCAAGCTTATCTATATCTGGCTGTTCAAAAACATATGTACTAACATCTAGCATACCTTTCCAATCCATAGGCTTTTCAGCGATCAGCATAGTATCTGTGTCATAATTTGAATACCACTTCCAAGGTGCACCAACTGGAGCTAAATTACTTGAAGCATGTAAAGGCGTGATCTTGCAATAACGTGCAATACCAACCATACCATCAGCATCAAAACGATAACAATCAATAGGGTAGCGATGACGAACAAAACCTCTTGGAACAATAATGCACAACCTACCTCCTGGACGTAAAACACGAACCATCTCTGAGGCTGTAATCCAAAAAAACTCTGCATGCTCCATAGCTTGTCCAGATATTACTACATCATAAGAATTATCTTCAATTTCTTTCCATTGATACGTGTTCTTAGGGACTATATCTACATTCGGACCATCAACCATATCTAACCCAGTATACTCAAATACAGATGGATCAAAAAGAGATTTATACGAACCATTAACATCGTAACTACCTGTATCTAATACCTTAATAAGCGACCCTTTAGGCGTTAAGTAATTATCAATAAAATACTTCATTCGTAACATTGAACTTGTATGCATAGCAATCTGCTCCCGTAAAATATTATTTTAGTAACTATATAATAATAGTAAGTAGGTATAATAAAAACTCTATCAAACAAAATTTCTTTATAAAGTTTATGCACTAATCTATTATTGATGTTTATTAAAATGTAAGTAATGGTGTTTAAGATTATATACTGGTTAGCATATAAATGTAAAAAGGAATGGGGAGAAGAGGATTCGAACCTCTGAAGACGATGTCAACAGGTTTACAGCCTGTCCCCTTTGGCCAAACTCGGGTATCTCCCCATATAACAAAATGAAATAATTTAATAAAGCGGGCAACGGGACTCGAACCCGCGACCCTCAGCTTGGAAGGCTGACGCTCTAGCCAACTGAGCTACACCCGCCTATTGAAAAAAAGAAGCTGGCGAGAGGAATTGAACCCCCAACCTGCTGATTACAAGTCAGCTGCTCTACCAATTGAGCTACACCAGCTTACACATCTAATCGGTCTTAAAATGTTTCACAACCAATCAGCTATGAACTTTAATATAAATAACTCTAAATGTCAATATATATTTTTTAAAAATAATTATAAATAAAACAAACCATATTATTTTGCATATTTGAATAAATATAACTGTTCATTTTTCACGCCCTGCAAAGCAACTTTTATACACTATGTTTTATTTTCATTGACATTAAATACAACTCTGTTATAATTTAATTAGTACTAGGTGAGGTGTATGACTATGGGAAACAGTATCGGAACAGTCAAGTGGTTTAATAATACCAAAGGCTATGGTTTTCTTACGGACGAAGCAGGGACAGATATTTTTGTGCATTTTTCTGCAATTACGATGGAAGGGTATAAAACCTTGAAACAAGGTGATCAAGTATCTTTCGACATCATTGATGGAGACAAAGGGTTACAAGCTGTAAATGTTAACAGGGCTGATGCTTAATTAGCTTTCATTCTTAAGAAAAAATGATCAGAAACGTGAGTGTCTTTAACAAGATACTCACATTTTTTTTTGCACTTTCCCATCAATTACACTCCAATACAAGTCTCATTTCAATACATGCTAAACAACAATAATCACGAAAACACGAATCAATTACTAACAGCATTAATTAATACTAATTAAGTCGTAAAACTAATATAATAATGTTATATTATGTTTAAATAATGTTGCAATATATTAAAATAATATTATATTGTATTAATGAGATATATATTAAAGTACCTATTATTAGAAGTATTCACACCTAAAAAATTGGCTTTTTTTAAAATTTTGTAACATCGTAATTTACAAAACATTTACTTTTATTTAGCCAAAATAAGACGGGATAAAAATAATAATAAATAGTGATAATCACTGTATAATTTTAATAAAATATTTATTTCAATAAGAACCTTAGTAAACGAATATAATTAAATCAGATAAAAAACATGTAAAAATCTAGACAGATATAAAACGATTAATAAATATTATTTCACATAATATTAAAATTAATTTAATATTTACATTTAAAATAATCAATAATTATAAAATCATAAAGTTATAAAATTATTGTAAAAAATGTAAATATATTACTGAACATATTTTACAAATCAAAGATATTTTATTACAAATTTAATTATAATAAAACATTTATGTTCATAAAAATTAATAAATAACAATCGTTAAACTAAAATAAAATATAGGAAAAATTTAGAAAAATAAACAGATCTAAAATTATTACTGACTATTATTTGATATTTATTTAAGCTTAATAAAATATTTACGCACGTAAAAATTAGTGAATAATAACCGTTAAACTGAAAATAAATACAGGAAAAGTTTAGAAAGATAAACCGATCTAAAATTATTACTGACTATTATTTGATAAGTATTTCAGCTTAATAAAATATTTACACACGTAAAAATTAGTAGATAGTAATTATGAAATTAAAAATAGAATTCTGATAATAATATTAAAAGGTAGTAGATGATGTTGTTATGTTGAGTAGAAAATATAAGAAAAATTAGATTGATTGAAGTTTACGGTTGTCTATTATTTAGAAGTAATATTTTACTTCTAATGCTGGTTTACGTTCGTCAGTTGAATCATAATACTTAACATGAAATGTTAGGTTCTTGATAAGCGCCATCTCAACTTTAAGTTCTGAATGAATATCTTCTGTATTTAATCCGTTTAGCCCCCATTTTAAATTTATCCAATGAACAGGTTTAACTGCGATATCAACACCTAACCCATCTTCAGAGTTTAATGCAAGGAAAACATTATCACCCATAACTTTCTTAACAACTGAACCTAACAGAAAATTTGATATAACTAAACCAACATCAACGCTTGTATCATCTCCAAAATATGTAGACGAATAACGTTTATATGGATCGTTAGAATCACTCGGAGAGAATTTATCTTCATAATCATCAGGTGTAAATGTCGTTAAAAGCATGATAGTTGGCATAAATGTATCCTTCAAACTATCAAAACCTACTTTTTTCCCGTTATATTCTTCCATAATATTATTATCAATCAACCCATCCACATCGTAACTACTACGAAATAGAGAGATATCGTCAACACCAGCGTAAGCCAATGACGTCATAGATACACACATAAAAAAGATTAAAAGGACGATCTTGTTCACCATACTTATAAATATGAGCCTATCTCCTTATAAAGTCAATACTTAATTACAGTTAATAATTTTTTATACAATATTTCTAATCTCGTACGTTCTCTCTAATATATTAAATAAAATAATAAACGGTCTAACTTTTCTATCATACACCTCTTCCAATATAGATGAGTAAGTATTTAACTGCGTCTTATATCTATCAATATTTGGAAAAGAGTTTTTACTACTTTTGTAATCTACCAATATAATTTCATCATCAAATACTGAATAAAAATCTACTCTAACCAATTTATTATTAGAAACAAATTTACTCTCCTTAAATACTTTACCTTTATAAAACGATCTATAACTATCATCTTTAGCCAAACGTTTGACTATGTCGGTTATGCAATCTATATACTCATCTGAAATATCAATAAACACACTGTTTATCGCCGAACTTAAAGCATAATCTATAACATTATCTATATCATCCAAATCATCTACAAAATACAGCACAGCGTGTAAAAACTCGCCTAACTGCGATGACACATAATCTATATTAACCTCTTCAAACGGCTGTTCAATTTTATCTCCAATCTCTGGATAACATAACGACTCGGTAGTTGATTTCTCTATCTTAACCTCTGTGGATGCGATAGAAACAAGCTCGCCTGATTGATAATTCCCTAACGAAATCTCTGGTAAAAGATATTTAACATTATTGATATCTCCTGCTCTACTTTTCTGTACTAATGAGAACAGTATCAAAACTTCTTCAGCTCTCGTCATACCAACATATAATTTATTAAGTGAGTCGATAATTATTCGTTTACGTTCATCACTAACAAATAAATCGAACTCATCATTTACAACTCTTGATTTCTCGCCGTGATTAAATATCAATTTTGATTCACCGACTGTCCCTGTGTGACACATGAAAAACTCTTGACGTGATTTAAATACTGAAAATGATAACTCTAACTTAGGCAACATAACAACTTTAAATTGCAACCCTTTAGATTTGTTTATAGTCATCAATAATACGCCTGATGAGACGCTGTTTGCTGATATATTTATACCCGATGCTAATCTTTCTAACTCTGCCAAAAATCTACTTGGATTAGATTCGTTCGCTAAATATATTGATATCACATCTAATAAAGTGAAAAAATTCATATCATTTTTAAAGTTTGAATAAAGGTTTTTCTTATCAACAATTTTTAGTATAACTTCAAAAACAGTAACATCAGTTGATACTAAAAACTCTTCTCTAAGTGAATTTATGATAGCATACACTTTATCTAAATTGCTGTACTTATTCATATCTGTTGAGATATCAAATATTGAAACATAATTTAAAAACGATAACACATCTTTAAAATAAATAGCTTTAATTAAATTCGATAACATAAGATATGTTTTGTCATTATTAAGCTTCAATGATGTCTCTACAACTGTTGGAATATTTTTGAGTTTAAGCACAGAATTTAATGATGATATATTATCATTTGTTGGAAGCAGAATTGCAATATCTGAGTAGTTATAACCTTTTGATATCAGAAACTCTATCTGACTTATAACCTCATCTTCGTAATCACTCTCTTCAATCACAACCGATTTCACAAAACCTAAAGGAGCGTTATCTGTCACTTTTTGATCTATACGAAAAACATCTAGCTGTTCAATATTTGGAAAATAATCTGCTAATTTATTCGATACTAGATTTACAAAATCTACAACCGACTGTGATGATCTGAAATTTCTCTCCAAACTCTCTCTATCGATCCTGTCGCTGTACTTGTTATAAACCGATAAAAACAAATCAGAGTTACTACCTCTAAAACGGTATAGATTTTGTTTAGGATCACCTACATAGAAAAATGATCCACTGCGATCTTTCTGTCCGATCCCAGCCATCGCCTCTAATATTAACGGCTCTAAAATCTCCCACTGCATGTGTGATGTATCTTGAAACTCGTCGATCAATATATGTGATATTTTAGAATCAAGACGAAAATATAAATAATCTCTATCTATATTTTTATCACCTAAATGAAGTATGCGATATGCAAGATAAGTTATGTCATTATACGTTAATGCGTTCTCTCGTGATTTTGCACGCTGTAAATTATTTATAAAATATGAGCCTAAAAGAAGTGATAGATTTATAGCTATCCGTTCCTTCATAGATAAATACAATTTAATTTTATCTAACACATCTCTATGTTTATCTATCTGCGAACTTTTAAAACTATACTTTTTAAACCATGCATGGTTATTGATCAAATCGTAATCAGCAAAAAGTTTTAAGTTAAATATATCTTCAGGAGATTTAGAATTTATTAAATCATCAATCTGTTTTCTCTTTCTATCACCCTCTAAAATATCATCAAAGAGTGATCCTAGATTTTTAAAATCATCTAAAATTTCTAACCTAAAACTTAAAACTTTTGCAAGTTCTAAATCTAACTCTTTAATCGTCATATCAATATTTTTGATCGACTTAGATAAATTAAAACTATTCTCGTTCACAAATAAAACATAACTTTTCACTAAGTTTAATATATTTCTATTACTACTTCTAAGCACCATTATTGATTTGCGAAGGATATCTTTCCACGTTTCATTATTTAAAATATCATCAATCGTATACTCGAAAACTTCATCCTCAAGTCGTTCATTATCACCTGTACTTAGCGTATCGTAATCTGGTCTGATTGATGCTTCAAACGGAAATAACTTTAATATCAACGATGAGTATGAATCAATCGTTTTAATATTTAATGATGAAAACTCACGGAGCAATCTATCTAACGCTTTGTTCGCAAGTTCAACAACTAACTTATCGCTATACTCAATCTTATTTCTTGTGGCGTAACCTTTCACAACTTCACTCAACATTTTATACTCAGTTGTTGTTGTGTCAGGAGTAGTCGCAAGTTTAGTTAATTGACTCACCACCCTTTCCTGCATCTCACCAGTTGCTTTCTTCGTAAAAGTTAACGCTAAAATATTTGA
>CAMQYB010000056.1 GCA_947039055.1 uncultured Deferribacteraceae bacterium | reverse complement strand
AAAGATATAAAAGCTGTTAAAAGTTATAATGTTTAATAAAGATATAAAAGGTTGGTAGTTTAATGAATTATGATTTAACACCGAAAGAGATAGTAAAAGAGTTAGATAAATATATAGTAGGACAAGGATCGGCTAAAAAAGCAGTAGCAGTTGCGTTGCGTAACAGATGGCGTCGTCTTCAGTTACCTACAGATCTTCAAGATGAGATCACACCTAAGAATATAATAATGATAGGTGCAACAGGTGTTGGTAAAACTGAGATCGCAAGAAGGTTAGCAAAGTTAACAGGATCACCGTTTATAAAAATTGAAGCATCAAAATTTACAGAAGTTGGATACGTTGGTAGAGATGTTGAATCGATGATCCGTGATCTTGTAGAGATATCTGTAAATTTAGTAAGAGCAGAAGTTAAAGAGTTACATCTTGAAAAAGCTAAATTATTAGTTATAGAAAGATTGTTAGATATCTTAATTCCTCCTATTAATCAAGCAGGCAATTCTGCAACTGATAGTAATGCTCCATCAGATACTGAGACACGAGAAAAGTTTCGTGTAATGTTGGCTGAAGGAAAATTGGAAGACAGAATGATAGAGATAGATGTAGATGATCCAGCACCTCATGTTGAAGTTTTATCAAACGTTGGTATGCAGGATATGGGTATGGATCTACAAGATATGATGAAGAATATGTTCCCTACTAAAAAGAAAAAAAGAAAGATGAAATTATCAGAAGCAAGATTAATTTTAGAAGCTCAAGAAGTTGCAAGATTAATAGATATGGATGATGTGAAACAAGTTGCATTAAAACGTGTTGAACAGTCAGGTATAGTTTTCCTAGATGAGATAGATAAAATATGTACAAGAGACTCATCATCAGGCAGAGGAACAGATGTATCAAGAGAGGGTGTTCAGCGTGATCTTCTACCGATTGTTGAAGGATCAACTGTTATGACAAAATACGGTATGGTTAAAACAGATCATATTTTATTTATCGCAGCTGGAGCATTTTCAATGGCGAAACCGTCTGATCTAATCCCTGAACTGCAAGGTAGATTTCCTATACGAGTTGAGTTAGAATCTTTAACAAGAGAAGATTTTGTGCGTATATTAAGTGAACCTCAAAATGCGTTGACGAAGCAATATACAGCTCTACTTAAAGCTGATAATGTAACTATCAACTATACTAAAGATGGTATAGAATCAATCGCTGAGTTTGCATTTAATGTTAATTCAACAAATGAGAATATCGGTGCAAGAAGGTTACATACTATAATGGAGAAACTTTTAGAAGAGATTGCTTTTGATGCTCCTGAGGAGATTAAAGGTGAGATTGATATCAATGAAGAGTATGTGAAATCACATTTAAGTTCTATTGTTGCAAATCAAGATTTAGCAAAATATATTCTTTAGTTTTGAAATATTAGATATAGTATTACGATACTATATCGTACATAATTTTTATCGTTAAGAAGTTAGTGTCGCCTAAATATACATTTTAGTTTTGTGTTGAATATCAGATTAATATATTAAGAGTTGGTTAATTAATGAAAATATTATTTAGTTCATTTGTTGCGTTATGTTTATCTTTCTACTCAAGTTTTGCAATGGCAGATAGCAGAGAGTTAGTAGAAAAGGTTACCACATGGGTATCAGATTTCAAGTTTGATATACGTTCAATTAATGCTGATAATATAAAAGGATCAACAAATCAGAAATTATATAATGGTATGAAATTTAATATTTCCCGTTACGGTGCAGATATAATACATCCGATAACAGGAAAGTTTGTGAGCAAGCAGAAAGCAAGTATAGGAACAGCTGTTGCAACTAAATCAGATATGCTCAAGTCTAATAATCGCAATGTTAAAATGGGCGATAGTATTGAGATTTCAAAACCAATTCAGATATCATTTCTCTTTGATAACATTTCAACTATTGATGCAACAGAGATCAAGTCAGAATTTATTATAAGTCCATTATTTAAAGTCGTTGAAAACTCTGATTATAAAATATCGTGCAGTGGAATAGTTGGTAGAAGTTCTGATAGTTCAGCTAACTGTATATTTTCATTTAAAGATAATAAAATTTTAAGTTCATCTATTGATGTTGTTTCTATATCTATTGAGGAGTTGATTGATAATAGATCTGTATCATTTACGGTTGATGGCGATGTTGAGTCAGGTGCGATAGGTGTAATTGGTTACGAAAATAATAGAGTGATTATCGCATTAGCAAACAGAGACTCAATCAGATTATACACAGTGACAGATAATTACACATTTGTTGAGTTTCAAGATATAACGGCTCAACTTGATGATATTTTAAATGTAGAGTTGGTTGATATTGATAACGATAATGTTTCTGAGTTAATTGTAACGAACATTAACGGTATTGATGCTGAAGAGGCATCTATTGTATCTCAGATATATAAATATGATGGTGAGAAGTATTATAGAGTTAAATCACGTTTGCCATATCTTTTCAGAACATTTTATTCAGGTGGACAAAAAATTCTTATAGCACAGAAGTACAGTGCCTTAGAGTTTGTAGGTGAAGCGTACACGTTTTCAATAAGTGATGGCGAATACAAAGTAGATAAAAAGATTGCAGGATCAGTTGGTTTACCTGTGTTCGGATTTGGTATATCAAACTACGGCGAGGCACACGAGAAGTTGATATCAATAGATAAATCAGGTGCGGTAGCTATTCGAGATAAAACTGGTTTATTGCAATCAACAACAACTGATTTGTTCGGCGATAATAATAGGTACTTATATTATAACAAAGAAATTATAACTGGTAGTAATCGGAACGAGGCTGGCGAGGAAGAGTTTATCGTAGATAGGAGAAAGATTGCAGTTCCAATATATCAACGTATTATTGAAGTGCATCCGACAAGATTTCTGCTATTAAAAAACATTACTGTTGGTCGCGATATAAAAGGTCTAAATACGTTTTCAAACTCTAATATAGGACTGTACTCAATCACTGGTAGTTCGGTTAATGAATTTGTAAGAGTTGATCGAGCAGAGCCATCAATCACAGAACTTGATATTGTTAATATTAATTCAGAACGATATATTCTTTCAATCAATAATATCAATTCAGAAAGATATAAAACAGGTAAGACAGCTAAGATAGAGTTATTTAAACTAAAGTAATCGTAGTTATAATAAAAGGTTAAATAGTTTACTGTTTTTTATATTACTTAATAAAAAAACGTTGTCATATCTATTTTATTGTGTTACTCTCCACACAGTAATTTTTGCAATATTGCTAAAATCACTTTCAAGGTATTTACCTATCACAACTTTACACTACTCAAATCCAGATCATGTTAAATAGATCATCTTGATAATATGATAATATTTAGTTATATCGTATTATAGAAAGATAGTCGTAATATAATTAACTGTATCTAAATATCTGATTATTTGAATATAGCTAGATACTTAGAGAGTTATATTTTGTATAGAGTGATTTTTTAAGTTTATAAATATTAATTTTACAATGTTTTATGCTGACTATATAGCATAGATTATTTTTTTTTGGGGAGAGAATAATATGAAGAAGTTATTAGTAATTTTATTTGTTCTTGTTTTAGCCGTCCCATCATATTCAGCAGTCAAGCTACTTGATAAAGGAGATACACAACTTAGTATTTACGGCTTTTTCCTTTTACTAGGTGCGTATCAGAACGTTAACATTAATGGTTCGACACCACAGGTAGGGCAGAATAATGATTTTGTTTATGATTTTCTAGGTCACTCAAATATCGGTCTAGACTTTTCAGTAGGTGGTTTTTTCAGTAAAGCAGAGTTTAGGTTCACAGCAGATAATAATCCGAATGCTGGAGTTTTCCGTCATCTTTATGCAGGGTATAAATTTGATAACGGTTTGAAAGTTTTAGTTGGACGTACAAATTCATCAACAGAGACATTCCACTGGTACGATAATATTTTTGATGGCGATGATGGCTTAAGAGGGTATGGTACGATGGGAGTTGATCGTTCTAATATGATTAGACTATCTATGTTCAACGTTGACTTGTCATTTTTAGCATTAGACAAAAGTAAGTTTATTTTAGGTGGAAATGGTACGGGTCATCTTCCTAATTCTCCTACTGTGATAGATGTTGAATTAGCGATAGCAGATGAAGTTATGCCAGCTATAGAGATCGTGTATGGTTTAAATTTTGGAGGACTTACTGGTAAAGTTTTCGGTTTTTACTCTGGAGTAAATATTGAAGGAAAAAGTAGTTCTCTTGGTGGCTCACAAAGAGAGTGGGTAGATGCAGCAGCTGCAGGTTTAGTTTTACGTTATAAAGCATTAGGAGTTACAACTGTATTTTCAGCCTTCTATGCGTTAAACGGTAATCTTATAGGTGCAGTTAGATGGGGTGCAGGTGCTACTCCTAACAATTCGCTTAAATTTGATAAAGGAACTGGTGATAACGGTATTGATATATGGAACGGATATAACGATATAAATTCATGGGGTTCAGCACTGTCTATTGGTTATGATATTTTAGATACTTTAGATGTTACAGTAGGTGGTGGATTTCAATCTATATCAACAACAGATAATGAAGCATTTGCTGAGTATGGATTATTAAATTCTTACTCTGCATATATAGCTTTTAGATATGCAATAAATAAATATTTCACAATAATTCCAACAGTTGGTTACTATGTTAACTACGCTACAAATAAGGAAATTCCTTATAATCGTGCTGCTATATTAGCAGGAGTACAGTTAAGAGTATCATTTTAATTTAGAGTATTTAAGTTAATTTATATATTTCCAAAAAGACAGGTTTAATTAATTAGACCTGTCTTTTTATGTAATTTATAGTAGAAAAAAAATCTATGTGATTTATGTATATATTGACTTATTTATTATTATTGCTATATATTTAATGAGATATGAATTATGACTGTATTACATTACGGTTATATTTCAGTGATAAAAATTTATTATTTTTTTGGGGAGAATAATATGAAGAAAGTTTTAGCAATTTTATTTGTTTTGGCTCTAGCTACGCCATCGTATTCAGCAGTTACGTTACTAGATGAAGGAGATACTAAATTTAGTTTGTACGGTACAGTTCTTTTGGTAGGTCTATATCAAAATGTTAACACTAATGGAGTGACTGAACAGACGTTAGCCCATAATGATCTTTATTATGCAATACAAGGACATTCAAATATAGGGTTCAACTTCTCTGTAGGCAATCTTTATAGTAAAGCAGAGTTTAGATTTACAGAGGATAATAATGCAGAGAGTGGTGTGTTTCGTAAACTTTATATAGGTTACAAGTTTGATAACGGTTTGAAAGTTCAGGTTGGACGTGATAACACAGCTACAGAAACATATTTATGGTATGACAATCTGTTTGACGATGATGACGGACTTAAAGGATATGGAACAATGGGTCTTGGTCGTCAGAATATGCTTAAACTATCTATGATGAATATCGACTTAGCTTTTATCGCAACAAGAGCATTACATAAAAATGCGTTTCTATTAGATGGTACAGGTACAGGATATCTTCCAGGTAGTACGACACCAATTGATGTTAATTTGAAAATAGCAGATGAAGTTATGCCATCAATAGAGTTAGCATATAATTTAAAGTTCGGTGGACTAACTGGTAAAGTTTTTGGTTACTACTCAGGAGTAAGTGTTGAGGGTAGTAGTACATCTCTTGCAGGCACACAAAGAGAGTGGTTAAATGTTGCAGCCACAGGACTGGCGTTACAATATTACGCTTCAAAAGTTAAGACTGTGTTTACAGCATTCTATGCATTGAATGGTAACTATATCGGTGCTGTTAGATGGGGTGCAGATGCGACTCCTGAGAATACACTTAAATTTGAAAAAGCAACTGGTAACAGTGGTAAGGATACATGGGAAGGATATAATGATATCCATTCATGGGGTACAGCACTATCAGTTGGATATGATATTCTAGATACTTTAGATGTTACAATAGGTGGTGGATTTCAATCTATATCAACAACAGATAATGCAGCGTTTGCGAAATATGGATTATTAAATTCTTACTCAGCATATCTTGCTTTTAGATATACTATAAACAATTATTTCACAATCGTTCCAACAGTTGGTTACTATGTTAACTACGGTACAAATGATGTTGATCCGTATCTTCATGGTACAATAGTCGCAGGAGCACAGTTAAGAGTCTCTTTTTAATATAAGAATAAAGAAGAGAATTTTATAAAATAATAAGGCAGACTTAATCATTTAGGTCTGTCTTTTTTTTAATATTTTCTTTTCAAAGTGATATAAATATTGTACTATAATTAGATGTGTTTATAATAATACGATGATTGTGGTATTAATATAATATTGTTATAATTTATTATGATTGAAGAATTGGAGTGGTGCTTATAGATTTGCAGTTAAATGAGTTATTATCTATTTGTTATTTTATATAGTTTGAGGAGTTGCTCTAGCAGTTTTACAAAGTTTTTAAATGTTATTTATGCAGAGTTTTTATTGTTGTACATTTAACATATTTTATATTTTTGGGGAGAGTAATATGAAAAAATTTCTAGTAATTTTGTTTGTCCTAGCTTTATCAGTTCCATCATTTGCAGCGATTGCTGTAGTTGATAATGGGGATACAAAACTTAGTCTTTACAGTTCTATCCGTTTACTAGGTTTGTATCAAAACGTCAATACAAATGGATCTGCTCCACAAGTTGGATCAAATAGTGATCTAGTTTATTCAGTACAAGGTAACTCAAGACTTGGTTTAGATTTTGCAGTAGGTAATTTTTCTACTGTAGCAGAGTTAAAATTTTCTGCAGATAATGAACTAGCAGGTGTGTTTCGTTTACTATACTCAAGCTATAAGTTTGATAATGGATTAACAGTTATGGTTGGACGTAACTACACAACTTCAGAGACAGATCTATGGTACGATAACGTATTTGAGCTTGATGATGGGTTACATGGATACGGAACAATGGGTGTTGGTCGTCAGAATATGCTTAGATTATCTATGTTTAATGTAGATCTATCATTTATAGCACTAAGTAACGATAGTAAGAGCTACTTTGCAAATGGTGGTTCAGGTAAGATTACTGGTGGTAATGGTACAAGCAATTCTGTTAGCAAATTAGGTATAGCAGATGATATTATGCCAGCTGTTGAAATCGCATATAATTTAAATTTTGGTGGATTAACAGGTAAAATATTTGGTTTCTATTCAGGCATAACTATTGAGGGTACGACTAAGATTGGTGTTGAAAGAGAGTGGATACAATCAGCATCAACAGGGTTTGTATTACAGTATGATGTTGTTGGTATTACGACAGTTCTTTCAGCATTCTATGCATTAAACGGTGATTACGTTGGTGCAGTTAGATGGGGTAGTAGTCAAGAAGCTGTTCCGAACAATTCATCTAAATTCAATAAGAATGGCGAATGGGAAGGTTATAACGATACGCATACATGGGGTACTGCACTATCTGTTGGATATAAAATAATGGAGTCACTAGATGTTACAGTAGGTGGTGGTTTTCAATCTATGTCTGCTACAGATAATAGTGGTTACGCAGATACAGGATTGTTAAATTCATATTCAGCTTATGTTGCTCTTAAATATTCAATAAATGAATATTTTTCAATAGTACCAACAGTTGGTTACTATGTAAGTGATGTTAGTGACGGTGATTTTACTCCAACTAGTGGACTAATTAAAACTCGTGCTACGTTAATAGCAGGAGCACAGTTTAGAGTAGGTTTCTAATTTAAGATTTTCAATAGAGTTAGATATAATATATAAGGCAGATTTATTAATTTAGATCTGCCTTTTTACATTTTTTACAATATTTTCTTTGCTATTTATCTTAAATGTTGTATTATGTTTACATAATTAACACAACTTTGTTATCTAAATATAACATTATTCTGATATTGTGTTTTGAATAACAGAAGTTTACATATTGATACTGTTTTATTTTAATGTCATGTTCGAGAAAGTTTTAAGAATTAATTGAAGTTATTGGTTAAGTTTCAAAATGTTGATTATGCAATAGTTTCACTTTTGTATGATTGGCATATTTTATATTTTTTTTGAGGAGAATAATATGAAGAAATTTTTTGCAATTTTATTTGTTCTAGCTTTAGCAGTTCCATCTTATGCAGCAATTGCGGTAGTAGATGATGGCGACACAAAACTTAGTCTTTACAGTTCTGTTCGTTTACTTGGTGTTTATAAAAACGTTAACAATAGCGGTCACACTCCACAAGCTGGATCAAACAATGATCTAGTATACTTAATGCAAGGTAACTCAAGATTAGGTCTAGATTTTTCAGTTGGTAATTTTTTCAGTAAAGCTGAATTAAAATTTTCACCAGATAATACTCCAGCAGGCGTATTCCGTCAGTTATTTGTTGGGTATAAATTTGACAACGGTCTAAAAGTTTTAGTTGGACGTACTAATTCATCTACAGAAACATACCTAGCGTATGATAACGTATATGACACAGATAATGGTATGAGAGGGTTCGGTACAATGGGTGTTGGACGTCAAAACATGGTTAGATTATCTATGTTTAATGTAGATCTATCATTCATCGCACTACAAAACTACAATGGTTTTTTATTGAAGCAGAGAGATAACAATGGCAATCTTATTAATGTTGGTTCAGGAAGTATTCATACTCCAGCTGGCAACATTCCAGTTACACTAGATTTGGCTATTGCAGATCAAATTATGCCAGCTATTGAGTTAGCGTATAACTTAAATTTTGGAAATCTTACTGGTAAGGTTTTTGGTTTCTATGCTGGCGTAAATGTTGAGGGAAGTAATGCTACTCTACTTGCAGGTTCACAGAGAGAGTGGATTCAATCAGCTTCAACTGGCTTCGTATTAAAGTATAAAGTAATTGGTATTTCAACAGTTCTTTCAGCATTTTACTCATTAAACGGTGATTTTGTTGGTGGTAAATGGGGTACTAGTGCTATTAATGCGAACTCACTTAAATTTGATAAAGTAACTGATGCTAATCCTGATACAAGTAACATCTGGAAAGGTTATAATGATAAACACACTTGGGGTGCTGCTTTATCTGTTGGATATCAAGTCTTAGAAAGTTTAAATGCTACAGTAGGTGGTGGTTTCCAATCTACTTCTACTAAAGATAATGAAGCTTTTGCAACAACAGGAATATTAAATTCATACTCTGCATATGTAGCTTTAAAATATAGCATCAACAAATACTTTATGGTAGTTCCAACTGTTGGTTACTATGTAAACTATGGAGCAAATGAAAAAACTGGCGCAACAAATGCAACATTAATAGCTGGTGCACAGTTAAGAGTTGGTTTCTAATTTAATAAATATTTAGATAATTAAATATAATATAAAAGGCAGGCTTATTAATTTAAGTCTGTCTTTTTTAATATTGTAAAATAAGTTAAATAATTTTACATAGTTAAATAATTTTGCATAGTTAAATAATCTTGCATAGTTAAATAATTTTGCATAGTTAAATAATCTTGCATAGTTAAATAATCTT
>CAMQYB010000055.1 GCA_947039055.1 uncultured Deferribacteraceae bacterium | reverse complement strand
TTTGCAACAGTATAAACATTGTCGCCGAGCGATTGGACAGTTGTGCAAGTTTGCAAGTTTTATAACTTGGTAATTTGGCAAAGTTCACAGCTTAGTAGATTTATAATTTAAAAAGTAAAAGTAAAGTATATATAAAAAAATTCATAGAAAGAGGGGGTGCATCGAATTGGCTGTTAATGCAATAGTAAGAGTGGACGGAGATAACGTCGACCAAGCTTTAAAATTATTAAAGAAAAAGATTGAACGTGAAGGATTAATCAGAGAGATTAAGGCTCATGCTTTTTATGAAAAACCGACAGAAGTAAGACGTAAAAAACTTCTAAAAGCAAGACGTAAACAACAGAAGTTACAACGTAAATTACACGAGAAGTACAGATATTATTAATAAGTAATATGTAGTCTGCTCAAAATGGGCGGACTCATATATTTTTTAATATCATCAACTCAATACTATATAAATATGCTTTTAGTGAGTATGTTTTTTAGTATTATTATGTTTTTAATTATCAATTAGAATACTATGTCTATACACTTTTAACGAGGTGGATTGCATAGTATTTTTTTTATTATAAGTTATGAATATTTTTAGATAGTTACTTATCAATCAATTGCATAGTAGACACTTGTATGATTGATTAGACTATGTTAATATGTATATATAAAGTATGTTGAGATATGTCAAATATTATCATATTATGTTACGTCACTATCACTTTGTGAACAAATAATATATTATAGATGTCATAAATATATACTAAGTTATTTGATTACGAATATTTGTCATAGGTATAAATTTCACAAAGATATACCGCAAGTGATAAAAGTAATAAAGGTTAGTAAATTAAATTTTAGGTTATAAAGGTGATTTATGCATGAGGCTTCTATTGCAAACTCTATATTAGAAATTTCTATAGGCACAGCAATTGAGAACAACTCAAATAAGATAACATTAGTGTCGGTTCGTATCGGTAAGATGGCAACAATTGATGAGTCATCATTACGCTTTGCATTTGATGCTATAAAAGAGAATACGATCGCAGAGAATGCTGTGTTTGAGTTTAATAGAGTTCCGTTACTTGGAGTATGTACAGACTGTAATCACGAGGCAGAGTACCCAGGATATTTTGTTGCGTGTGCAGAGTGTGGATCTATGAGTATAAAAATGGTATCAGGCGATGAGTTAGAGATCGCACATATTGAAGTTGAGTAAAATAAGTTAGTAGCATTAGTTGGTTATTAAAGTTAGTTAGATTGTTATGAAAATTAGTTGTGTAAAAACAAAATATTATTGCTAGCAGATTGTTAAATATTGGTTAAAATAGATCATTAAAATTAATTGAAGCAAGTTATTAAAGTTGATTAAAATATTATAAAAATTAATTAATTGAAAACTAAATATTATAGCTAGTAACAAATTAAAATTAGGTAAAATAAATTGTTAAAGCTAGTTAAAATAAGTTATAGAAGTGGAATAAAATAAATTTTTAAAATTGAGTAAATAAATTATTATGGAAAAAATTACAATAAATCAGAAGATTTTATCGAAGAATGATTTAAATGCAATGCATTTAAGAAACAAGTTTGCTACAAACAAAACATTAGTTATCAATATGATGTCATCACCAGGATCAGGTAAAACATCATTTTTAGAGAAAGTGTTAGTACGTCTAAAAGATAAGTATAACATCGCAGTAATAGAAGGTGATCTACAAACAGAGAACGATAAACAGCGTATTGAAGCGATCGGAGTTCGAGCAATTCAGATCCAAACGGGTGGAGCTTGTCATCTTGAGGCTCATGAGATTGATAAAAAATGTCAAGAGTTAGGTTATGAAAATTTAGATCTACTTATTATAGAAAATGTTGGTAATTTAGTTTGTCCAGCAGAGTATGACCTAGGACAGGATATAAATATAGTTATGTTATCAGTTACAGAGGGCGATGATAAACCGTTAAAATATCCTACAATATTTTTCAATTCTGATATTTTTATATTGAATAAAATTGATCTACTTCCGTATGTTGATTTCAGTGTTGAGAAAGCATTGGAGAATGCACGAACTATAAAAAACAATTTAGATATTTTTCAAATCTCATGTAGAAACGATGAAGGTTTAGACAATTTACAATCTTATATAGAGATGAAAATTCTAGCGAAGAAGAGATGCTCATAGTTGGAATAGATGAAGTTGGTAGAGGCTGTCTTGCAGGACCAGTCGTTGCAGCTGCGTGTCTACTACCTAGTGGTTACGAGAATGAACAGATTAAAGATTCTAAAAAAATCGCTTTTAAAAAGAGAGAGATTTTAGATGAAACGATAAGATACCATGCAATAGCGATAGGTATAGGTGTTGTGTGCAACGCTATAATAGATAAAATAAATATACTTCAAGCGACTAAACAAGCTATGCATTTAGCGTTAAATAATCTAACTACTTCGAAAAATCTAAATATTGATATTAATAATAATAGTAAAATTCATTACGATAAAATAATAATTGATTCTGTAAAACTTAACAATATCACAACGCCGATGTTATCAGAGAATAAAGCTGATGATAAATATATTTCTGTATCGGCTGCATCAATTATAGCAAAAGTGTATAGAGATAGATTAATGATTAATTTGTCGAAACTTTATCCTGAATACGGGTTTGAGAGAAATTTTGGTTACGGCACAAAGATCCATACAGAGGCTATAAAAAAGTACGGATTTCTTCCGATACATAGATTAAGTTTTTTAAAAAAGTTTTAATTATTTATAGTGCTTATTAGAGGTGATATATTATGTCTACAAAAACTATAGGTGATAATGGTGAAGATAAAGCTGTTACCTATCTTATAAATAAAGGGTATAAAATCAATGAGAGAAATTACAGATCAAATAGAGGCGAGATAGATATAATCGCAACGATTGATGGTGTGTATGTTTTTGTAGAGGTTAAAACGAGATCATCAAAAAGTTACGGATCAGGAGTTGATGCAGTAACATTAGTTAAGCAGAAAAAAATTATTTATACAGCAAATAGGTATCTACTAAACAAGGGTGATGAGTGGCTTGCGAGGTTTGATATTATATCAATAGATAGTGATGAAATAAATCATATTGAAAACGCTTTCGAGTTATAGTAGAATTACAAGATAGACTTTTATAGTAATGTACACTTTATAGATTAAGATACGCTTGATAAATTACGATACTTTTTTTAGGTTAAGATATTTTATAGATTAAGATGTTCTTTATAGATAAAGACATTTTTTTTAGATGAGGATAACAATGAGAAATTATATAGCTTCAATAATAGATGAGTCGGTTCAAGTTCATAATAAGCTTAGAGCTGATGAAGTTCAGCAAGATGTATTGGTTGATTTTTCAACAGAGATTGCAAAATCGTTTATTAGTGGTGGAAAATTATACCTATTTGGTAATGGTGGATCGGCTGGCGATTCACAGCATATTGCAGCAGAGTTTGTGAACCGTTTTGTAATGGAAAGACCTCCTTTACCAGCTATCGCATTAACAACAGACACATCGTTATTAACAGCAGTTGGAAACGATTTCACATTTGATAGTATATTTGAAAAGCAGGTTTCAGCACTTGTATCAAGTAACGATATAGTGTGGGGATTTTCAACAAGTGGCAATTCAGAAAATGTGATTAGAGGTTTAACAAAAGCTTCTAAAACAGGTGCAAGGGTTGTCGGTTTTACAGGTGGTAGCGGTGGCAAGATGAAAGGTATCTGTGACAATATTTTTATAGCAGATAGCAAAATAACGGCACGAGTTCAAGAGATCCATATTTTAGCTGCACATATAATATGTGGCTTAGTTGATGAAATAATGTTTGGCAGGTTTTCAAAATAGCATTACTTAAATCTTATCATAACGCTTGGGGCTCTTCAAAAGTTATTGAAGTATTAAAACGTAGCAAGAGTAAACGTACAGTTATAGTGGTGCCTAATCAGAAGGTAGCAGATCTCATTGCGTCTGATATCAATCTTTTTAACTGTTTCGATAAATTTATAGATTTTCCAGAGTGGACACAAGAGCCGTTTGAAGAGGCTAGAGTTCTACCTAAAATATTATCTAAGCGAGCAGCAGCATTAGATAAGTTTATAAATTTAGATGAATATATTACAATCTTAACACCGTACTCAATATTAAAAAAAGTTCCATCAATACAACTTTTTTCATCATCAATTGTTACAATTAAAAAAATGAGCATTATGCCACAAAGCAATTTTGAAAATTCGCTTGATCTATTAGGTTATGTTCGTGTTGAGTTTGTATCAGGTATCGGAGAGTATACAACGAGAGGCGACATACTTGATATTTTTCCATCAGGACGTAGCAACCCGATAAGGTTAGAATATTTTGATGATGAGATAGAAAAAATTTATTCATACGATTATGAAACTCAATCAAAGATAGAAGATATAGATACGCTTAAAATCCTTCCAGCATCAGAGATGATAATATCAACAAAAGACTTCCAATCAAGTTTATCCGAGTATGAAAAATATAATGAACGTGCAGATAGTTTCGGTAAATTTGCAGGATCACACTGGTTGCAACCTCTACTATCAATTAAGAGTGGAACGATATTTGACTATATTAAAGACGCAGAGTTTTTTATATTAGATCAAGATATTAGAGAGACGTTAGAGCGAGAGTCGTACAGTATCAAAGATAGATTAGGTGACAATAATTTAGCACATAAACTTATAAGAAATTTTATTGATTATACAGAGGCGTTCAAATCAATCACAACGAGTAGTTACAGTTTAATAACAGATGTTTCATCAGGGCTTGATAGTGAATCGTTAAATTATAGTAGTTTAATATCAAAATTTATTTATGAGAAAGTTAATATTTATAGCTCATTAGCAGAAGCTATAAAAATATTGAAAGAGTATTTAGATAAAAAATATAAAGTAGTAGTTAGTATTGATAGTGAACAGTTTTACAATTTTTTTATAAATTTTATTAAAGATTATGAAATCCCCGTGAGCATTATAACGGATATGTCGCTCACTGATAACCAAGCTATATATATTTATAGAGAACCTGTATCAGGTGGATTTATAGATAGCGGTAACAAAACTATTTTAGTAACAGATCTTGATATTTTTGGATACGCAAAACGTAAGCGAAAGAAAGAGAAGAAGAAAGATGTTTTTAACACTAAAATATCTGATCTTGAAGACGGCGATTACGTTGTTCATATAAATCATGGTATAGGTGTATATCGTGGATTAAATCACATGATGTTGGGTGAAGTTGAAGGTGATTTTTTAGAGATAGCTTATGAAGGTGAAGATAGATTATATGTTCCGTTACAATCTATCACTATGGTGCAGAAATATATAGGGATAGGCAATTCAGCTCCTAGAATAAATTCATTAAAAACATCAGCATGGCAAAAATTAAAAAAACACGCTAAGAAATCTGCTAAAGAAGTTGCTGTTGATCTATTAAGATTATACGCAGAGCGTAAGGCTAAAAAAGGTTACTCATTTATAGATGACGGTGTCATACTATCTGATTTTGAAGGATCGTTTCCGTACGATGAAACAGAGGATCAGTTGACGGCGATCATGGATATTTATAGCGATATGGAATCAGAGATCCCTATGGAAAGATTAGTTTGTGGCGATGTTGGATTTGGTAAAACAGAGGTTGCTATGCGTGCTGCTTGCAAGGCTATTATATCAGATAAGCAGGTTGCAGTTCTTGTGCCTACAACAATTTTAGCTAAACAACATTACGACACATTTAAGAATAGGTTCGGTGGGCTTGCAGCGAACGTTGATTATATATCAAGGTTTAGATCAGGAGCTGAGATCAAAACAATTTATAAGAAGTTATCAGACGGCGAGATTGATATAATAATCGGTACGCATAAACTTCTATCAAAAGATGTAATATTTAAAGATTTAGGTTTACTGGTAATAGATGAAGAGCAACGGTTTGGAGTTAATCATAAAGAAAAGTTGTCGGCACTTAAACGTAATGTTGATACCTTAGCATTATCTGCAACACCGATCCCAAGAACGTTACAGTTATCATTATCTGGTATACGTGATATTAGTATAATAGAGACTCCACCTGAACATAGGTTGCCAGTAATCGTATCAATTATAAATAATTACGATGATGTTAAAGAGGCGATTGTTAAAGAGTTAAAGCGAGATGGACAGGTATTTTTTCTTCATAACAGAATATCAGATATAATTTCTATCCACGATAAAATAAAAGCGATCGTACCTGAGGCTTCAATTGCGATAGCTCATGGACAGATGAATAGTAATGAGTTAGAGAAGATTTTACAACTCTTTTATTCAGGCGAAATAGATATATTAATATCAACAACAATCATCGAGAATGGTATAGATATTCCGAATGTAAATACTATAATAATAAATAAAGCAGGATCGTTTGGTTTATCACAATTATATCAATTAAAGGGTAGAGTTGGAAGATCAACAGAGCGAGGTTACTGTTATTTACTGATAGAAAATTTTTCATCATTAACAGATATAGCACAGAAGCGATTAACGATAGTTGAACAGTTATCAGATTTAGGTAGTGGTTTCAAGATAGCTATGTATGATTTACAGTTACGTGGAGCAGGTGATATATTAGGTGCAGATCAATCAGGTTTTGTTGTAAAAATCGGATACGAGCTTTACGTTAAGATGATTGATGATGCAGTGAATGAGCTTAAAGGAAGTTCTGGTACTGATGATATAACTGATTGTGAAATTCTCTCTCAGTTACCATATTTTATACCTGTATCGTATATAGAAAACCCTAGAATAAGGTTTGATTATTACAGACAATTTTCATTATATGATGATCCATTATCTATTGTAAATCTTCTTAGAGAGCTTACAGAAAGTTACGGTGAGCTACCTTTAGAGGTTATTAATTTATCAAATATAATGCTTATCAAAACGATAGCATCTAAGTTAGGTGTTATTAAGATTAGTATAGGCGAGCGAAGTGGTAAGATTATATTTTCAAAAGATACAAAAGTTTCTTATGAAAATCTTGTAAATAAATTAAATACTGCTAAAATGAAGTATAGGTTTAAGTCAGAGTACGAGTTAGATATATCGATTATGGGTGGTAATGGTATTGTAGAATTAACGGATATTTTTGTTAATTTATATAGTGGAGAAGTTTTGTCATAATCGTTATCAAGTGAAGGAGTTAATATAAATTTATGTTTAGATATTTTTCATTTTTATTTATTTTCATATCGTTATTTATATCAGTATATGGTTGTGAAAAATCGAATGATCTAGCAGTTGATGAGAAGATAAATGTTGAGGATATGTATGTTGATACTCCAGTTTTGATGATATCAAATAAAGGGTATACCGAGAAAGATATATATGAATTTAATAAGCTTACTATAAACGAGATGGATGAAGCATCATACTCTAACGCAGAGGTTTTAAAATTTTTAGTAGATAAGTTTGTTGAGTACAATCTTCTTTTAAATGAAGCGAGCAGATTAGAGATAGTGTTTTTTGATACAGAACTAGATAGATCACTTAATAGTTTAAGAACTGCTAAGGGAGCGTATGATTTAAAGATTGGTACAGATTCGTATTATACGGATAATATTGATATGATAAAAGATATTAATAATATGTCGAAGATAGAGATGTTAATAAGCAAGGTATCGGAAGACAATTTAACAGTTACAGAGAATGAGATATTGGCATATTATAATAGTAATCGGAAGCAATTTACAAATCCATACAAAGTTCATGTGAGTCATATTTACTCAGCTGATTTAGTGAAGATAGAAAAAGCGTATGCAGAGCTTCAGAAAGGATTTGCATTTAGTGAAGTTGCAGAAAGATTTTCAGACTCACCAGATGCAGTTGATGGTGGCGATCTAGGATTTATAGAAAAAGATAGTAATGTTTCAGATATATTTGATTCAGTGTTTAAATTAAAAGTTAATAAGTATAGTAAGGTTTTGAAATCAGAAACTAACGGTTACCACATTTTTTATGTAAGTGAGTTTAAGCCAGGTGGAATACAACGACTAACTGCAGCTAAGGCAGAGATAATTGAGTTTATAAAACAAAAAAAGAAACAAGATAAATTAGAGGTGTATATAGATGAATTATATGAGAAAGCAGATATTAAGATTGTTAATGATTTTAATCTTGATAACTATTCCAAATATATTAAAAGCAGAAAGAATTAACACTATATTGGCTCATGTAGGTAACAAAATTATCACAGATTACGATGCACGTAATTTAGATGAAAAGCAGTATACACAAATTCTTAATATTGAAGATGAAGAACTTCGAGCATCAACAATGAAGGAGTATATCTCACAAGTTGTAAGTTATTTAATAGATCAATATGTGGTTGAAATTGCAGCATCAAGAGAGGGTATAACTGTATCAGACATGGAAGTTGAACAGGTTATAGTAGAGATTTTGACACGTAATAAATTGACTATAGAGAAGTTAGAGAAATCACTCTCAGAAGAGGGATTAACTATGGCTAAATATAGATATCAGTTACGTAATGAGATATTAAGTTCAAGAGTTAGAAATCAGATATTGATGCCTAAGATAATAGTTGTGAATAAGGATTTAATTGATATTGTAAACTTAAGTCCAGATGATTATAATTTATATGATAGATATGAAGTAAGAATTATATTAGCTGATAAAAAGAAAGATATATCAAAGATTATTAAAAAGTTTAAATCAGGTGACAATTTTAGTGAGTTAGCGAAAGAATTTTCAGTTGATGCAACGTCGTCTGAAGGTGGATATATGGGTTTCATGGATTACGAACTTTTAAGTGAAGAGATGCAAGGTGCATTAAAAGATATTGAAGTTGGAAGTATATCAAACACGTTTGAAATAAACGATAAGTGGGGTGTATTTTATCTTATCAGTAAAGAAGATAAATATAATTTCGATAAAGAAACAAAAGCTGCACTCACAGAAAAAGCTATGGAAAAACAGTTTAATTTAGTTTTTCAAAACTGGTTAGATAGAAGCAGAGAGTCAACAGTAATAATTAGAAAATAGATTAAGATTAAAACCATATAACATCAATAATCGTAAAAGTTTATAGATATTAAGGTGAAGAGAAAACAATATGCGATTAGATAAATTCATGAAAGTCACTCAACTTATAAAACGTAGAACGGTTGCAAATGAAGCAGCAACAGAGGGTACTATATCGGTTGATGGCAGAAAAGTTAAAGCATCATATAATGTTAAAGTTGGCGATAAAATACTTTTAGATTTTTGGAATTTTTCAAAAGAGTTAGAGGTTTTAGATATCCCAAAATCAAACAGTATAAAGAAAGATAGTTTAGATGATTATATAAAGTTGTTGGATTATAAGAGTAAAAGTGTGCATGACATGTAGTTATAGTTTTACGATTAAATACTGTGATTTATTTCCACAATGTAGATTATTGTAAGTTTGAAGTGTTAATGAAATAACGTATTTAAGTTGATATATAAACATTGTGCAATTTAGATTATTATAAGTTTAGGTATTATACGATTTGATCAAAATTAATA
>CAMQYB010000054.1 GCA_947039055.1 uncultured Deferribacteraceae bacterium | reverse complement strand
ATAAGGTTTAGGTTGTAATAAATATTTTATACAGTTGGGTTAAGTTTGCGTAGCAAATAAGGTTTGAATTTTTGTGTAATATACACGCTAGTTAGTTTATGAGTTTCTATAACAGATATATATAGTGTAGTTGTTAAACGGTTTTATTAGAGAATTTTGGATTATTTTTTATGGCAAGTATCGAGAGATAGTTTTGCTAATAGTATAATATATATTGCTTAATGAGTGTATAATGTTTTATAATGAGTTTATGGTAGATATTAATTAATGGCAGATATTCTAAGTCAAGATGAAATTGATGCGTTACTCTCAACTGTTTCAGATGATTCCGAGGCAACGGAAGGATCATCAGAGTCGGAGTCGTACGATTTTCATCCTAAGAAGATATCAGTTTATGATTTTAGAAGACCTGATAGGGTCTCTAAGGATCAGTTACGTTCAATAAGAAACATTCATGATAAGTTTGCTAGAAATTTTTCATCAAATTTATCAAACTTTTTAAGAACTATAACCGATATAACATTAGTATCGGTAGATCAGATGACATACGGTGAGTTTTTGATGTCTCTTCCTGATCCGACGAATTTCAATATTATATCAATGATACCTCTTCAAGGTAATGCGGTACTAGAAATTAATCCGTCACTAATTTTTCCTATTGTGGATAAATTATTAGGTGGACAAGGGTTACCACTTTTCCATGTAAGAGAGTTGACTCATTTAGAGCTTAATATAATAGATGGTATCATAACTTTAATATTGAAAGATTTGGAAGAAGTTTGGAAACAAATTATACCAAACGTTAGGTTTAAGAAAGAGTTATCAGAGAATTCTCCTCATATTATTCAGATTGTTGCACAGAACGAGGTTATTGTTTTAGTTGTTTTCGAAGTTAAATTCGGTGAAGCAACAGGTATGATTAATCTGTGTCTTCCAGCTATCATGCTAGAGCCTGTATTAAATAAGATCTCATCACAAGATTGGTTAATCGGTGCTAAGAAAGGTAGATCTGGAGAGTATGAGACTAGAATATTAGAACTGTTAGAGAATATATCTATACCGTTTAAGGTTGAGATCGGAAGAACGAAATTAAAAGTATCAGAGTTATTAGAACTGCAAGCAAACGATACAATTATATTGAATAAAAAGAGTAAACGTCCATTGAACATTTACATTAATAATAAACATAAGTTTTTTGGTGCGCTTGGTGTTTTAGGAATACGTAAAGCGATTAAAATAACAAGATCAACAACGGAGCAAGATGATGAAAGAGACGGTTGATTTATCTACATCACCGATGCTAGGATCGATATTTGATATATGTAAGGAGACGTTAGCGTCGTCATTACAAGCGATAACATCTGCTGAAGTCAAGCTAGACAGTAGTGAGATGAACACGATTGATAAGGATACACTTTTTAGTGAGTATGTCGGTCAAACGGTTATCAAGTCGGTAGAGACTAATTCGGAGTTACAGTTAGGTTTATTATTTAAAACTACAGATATCTCAAGATTAAGTAACCTTATGTTAGGTGGCGATGAGACGCCAAAAGCGGAGTTAGATGAAGATACAGTTGATGCAGTAAGAGAGCTTACAAATCAATTAGTAATGTCATTGAATGTTCCGTTTGCATCAGAGAGCAAGCAACAAGTATCGATGAAAGTTGAAGATGTTGCAGTAAGCAGTGCAGATGATGGTTATACGGAAGAGAATTATATATCGATGGAATTTGTATTTGATATAGCTGGTAAGCCAGTACCGTTTATCCTATTTTTTGATACAGGAATAGAAAGTTACTTAATTTCAGGTACGAAGAAAGAGGTTGCTTCAAGTTCATCAGGTGGAGATGCAAGTAGTAATCCACAGCAGGCGAATTTAAATTTAGATTTATTATTAGATATAGATATTCCGATATCAGTTAGAATGGGTACGGCTAAACTTTTCTTAAAAGATATTTTAGGATTAGGTCCAGGTAATATAGTAGAGTTAGAACAAGGTGTTGATGAACAGATAGATCTAACGATTAATGATAAAGTAATCGCACGAGGTGAGGTTGTTATTGTTGATGGTTATTTTGGTTTTAGAATTAAAGAGATAATAAGTAGAGCTGAAAGAATACGAAAACTTAAAGATTAAGTTTTATGTTTAAGAGCGTTGCTAAGGGTTAGGGAAGATAAGTAGGTTTATACATATTAAAACTTAATAGTTAGGTTTTTGTATTATAGATATTGCTTTAGAATTAATGAGATAATAATCGCAAATTGTAGATATAAGAACTTAATAATTAAGTTTTATGTTGTCAAGTGTTGTATATTATTTTATAGTTCATATATTAGATGTTAAGTTATAACTAAGAAAATCTTAGATAGGAGATAGACAATATGTCTTATAGTCATTCAATAATTACTGTAGATGATTCTTCTACCATGCGTAGGATAATAAAAAACACGTTACAAAAATTAGGTTTCACTAATATTTTGGAAGCGGAGCATGGTGTAGAAGCGTTAGAGGTCTTATCTAAAAATGAGGTAGACATTATCATTACAGATTGGAATATGCCGGAGATGGATGGGTTAACATTTGTTAAAACACTTAGACTTGATCCTAAATATGTAGATGTTCCTATACTTATGATTACTACAGAGGCTGCGAAAGAGGATATTTTAACGGCGTTAAAAAACGGTGTTAATAACTATGTGGTAAAACCTTTTACACCAGAAATTTTGCAAGAGAAAGTTTTTAAATTACTTGATATAAGTTAGTTTTATTATGGATAACTATAGAGATCTAAATGAATTGATATCAATAGCTAGAAACATAACAGAAGGCAGATATGATGTTGTTGAGAACGGTATAGATGCTAAGAGCGAGTTTTATGAAATAGCAAGATTTTTTAGCGATTCATTGAAGAAAATTCAATCGGTACATTTTGAGGTTGATACTCAATATGGAGATATCCCGATATTTGAATATGTTTTAGATCAGGTAATATCTGAATCAAGAGACCATTCAAATGAGGTTTTATCATTAGTCGAAAAGATTAATTTTAATATAGATGAGTTAAAAGAAGAATTTTCTATTGCTAAGGCAGAGGTATCGAAGGGTAATTTTCTTAAAGTTGAAGGTATTTTAAATAGATTATCATCAAAATTAATTTCAGGTGAGGACATCTGTTTAGATATGATATCGTCATTAGAATTTAAAGAGAGCAGTATATCTAAAGTAGAAGAGAGTTTGTCAATAGTTGTTTCATTAGAGGAGAGGTTATCGTCTCTTCTTCTATCTCTTGGAATAAAAGAGAACATTATTGATGTAGATAAGATTGATAACATGAAAAAGAATAAAGAGATTTTAAGTGATCAAAATCTTATAGATAAATTATTAGAACAATTTGGAGTCTAGGGTGAATGGCTGATGGATAATAATGAGATAGAAGAGCTGATAGGTGATTTTTTAGTAGAGACATCTGAGATTGTTGATTCATTAGATCACGACTTAGTTGAACTAGAGCATAGACAGAATGATCTGGATCTTTTGAATAAGATATTTCGTGGTGCGCATACGATGAAAGGATCGTCATCATTCTTAGGTTTTAATAAACTTACGTTGTTGACACATAATGCTGAGGAAGTTTTAAATAAGCTTAGAAAAGGAGATATGGTCGTAACCCAGTTGGTTATGGATGTTCTTCTTGAGTTTGTTGACTCAACTAAAGAACTAATTGAAGAAATTCAAACAGGCGAAGATAAAGTTGATATTGAGGCTACTGTTCAGCGATTGAAAGATATCAATTTAGGTGGCGATACAAGTAGTGTATCAGCACGTCCACCAGAGGTTGCATCAACAGCTCCTACAGCAGCCGCACCAACATCCGCTGCACCAGTTGCAGCAAAACCAGCCGCAGCTCCAGTAACAAACACACAAAAACAAGGTGCAATACCACAACAAGAGCAAACAATAAGAGTTGATGTATCAAGACTTGATGCACTTTTAAATCTTGTTGGAGAGCTTGTATTATCAAGAAACAGATTATCTCAATTATCAAACGACCTAGATAGTAAGTTTGAAAACGAGTATCTTATAGAGCAGTTATTAGAAACGACATCACAGATTGGTATGAACACGACTGAGCTTCAACTTGCAGTTATGAAAACAAGAATGATACCTATAGGCAAAGTTTTTAGTAAATTTCCACGTATGGTGAGAGATTTATCAAGAGACAGCGGAAAGGATATTGAGCTTGTTATAACTGGAGAGGAGACAGAGCTTGATAAGTCAGTAGTGGAGGAGATCGGAGATCCACTAATTCACCTTATTCGTAACTCATGTGATCATGGTTGCGAAACTCCAGAAGCACGTGTTGCAAAAGGCAAACCTGAGAAAGGTATTGTCGAGTTAAAAGCGTATCATGAAGGTAACCACATTGTTATTGAGATAAAAGATGATGGCGCAGGAATGGATCCAGAAAAGCTTAAAAATAAAGCTATAGAAAAAGGTATAATGACTCAAGATGAGGCGTTAAATCTTACAGATGAGCAAGCGTATGCGATAATATTTAGACCTGGTTTTTCAACGACAGAGAAGGTAACAAACATTTCTGGACGTGGAGTTGGAATGGATGTTGTACGTACAAATGTTGAGAAATTAAATGGTATAATAACTATTAAAAGTGAGATAGATCAAGGTAGTACATTTTATCTTAAATTGCCATTAACATTAGCAATCATTCAGGCGTTGTTGGTTGAAGTATCAGAAGAAGTTTTTGCGATACCGTTAGCATCTGTTGTTGAAACGGTTAGGGTTTCTATTGATGAGGTACACTCATTTGAAGGTAGAGAGGTTTTAAAACTTCGTGATAGAGTTTTATCACTTGTAAGGATTGATAGAACGTTTGGATTAGATGAAGTTGATAGTAACGAAGTATATGTTGTTATAGTTGGGCTAGCTGAAAAGCAGTTAGGATTTATAGTAAATAATTTAATCGGTCAAGAAGAGATTGTTATCAAATCACTAGGCGAATATATAACAGGTAACTCTGGTATTGCAGGTGCAACTATTACTGGTGATGGACGAGTAAGGTTGATTATTGATGTAGCTGGTACTATGGAGCTTGCACAGTTAATGCCAAGACGTAGCACCAAGAGTAAGAGTAAGAGTAAAGAAGTTGAGAAGGTACATAATGATTCTGCGAATGGTAAGAAAGATCATCGTGCGACGGTTCTTATATGTGATGATTCTCCAACTGATAGAAAGATCACAAGAAAAGTAATAGGCTCATTAGGTCTATTTAATATACTTGAGGTATCATCAGCGAAAGATGCGATATCGACATTATCAGACTCTAGTAACGGTTGCGATATTTTATTAACAGATATAATGATGCCAGATATGGATGGCTTTAAACTGTGTTCAGCTATTCGAGAGAAAGGTATTGATATTCCAATTATCGGTATGTCATCACGAGTTGAGCCTGCCGATAGAAAGAAAATGATGGCATCAGGCATGAATGGCTTTGTTCAAAAACCATTAAATAAGACTGAGTTACTAGGCAGGATAAATGAGTTTATTTTCGATAAAGACTCTGAGTAGAAGTTTATACATAACTGTATTTCTATTAATTTCCACAAGTGTATATTCGATGGTTTATGTTTATGAAGTAACGACAAAAACCACTAGATTTCAAACAGTATCTAGACTGCAACCAGATGCGTTTATGCAATATAACGGTGGTCCAGATATCATTTATCGCCTAGAGGTATTAGGTATTTATCCTAATAGAGATTATGATAAAGTAATGAGGGATTATGGTTTTATTGACTCAAAAAATGACAATCAGTTATTATATAAGAATGTTCCTAAGTTTATTCCTTATAAGCCTTATTATTGGTGGCGTTGATCGGTTATATTCACAAGAAAGTCGAGAAAAATATCAGTATAAATTAGTTATTGAAAACAACAAATCTAAAGTTGTTACCAACATGGATGTATACGCATACTCTGAAGGTGATGCAAAATCAGAGGTAGAGTTAAACGGTTGGACAGTAATTTTTATCAGTAAAATAGAGAAAGGTTTAATAAATGAAGAGTCCTTAATTGAGGATAATACAGATCTATTAAAAACTTATGCTTTACCAAATAAGATCGTTATCAGATCTCCTATTGAAGATTACCTAATAGACAATGAATCTCCTAAAGGTGATGAGATAGATATATTGGTTGCGGGTACACTTCCTCCAGTTGACAATTTAACATTAGATGATAATAATACAGGTGCGAAAGATAACAGTAGTTATTTGAACGAATTATATGATGGACCAATGATTGATCCGTTTGCAAATTCTGTATTAGATAATAATAGTTTACAAGGTGATGGTTCAGATTTTGCATCAACTAATAATTTTACACCAGCAAGTGAAGATCTCAAGTTAGTTTCAACATCATATAATAATTTAGGTGTTATAAAACCGAATGGAATTATAGAAGGAACTGATTTTAAGAAGTTAGATAAAGATAAACAATATGTAATTTTTGGATTTTCAGATGATGTTCCAGTAACGAGTAATTCAAGATATAGAAATAACTTTGAACTTTCATTGAAGCGTGCGAAATTTATTAAAGATAAATTATTATCATTAGGTTTTAAGATTGAAAATATAAAATTTTATGGATTAGGCACAATGTATCCAGTTGTAAAAAGTGAAGGACATCTAAGTGATTTAGAACCTATGCCAGAAAATAGAAGGGTTGAAATTTATGAGTATAGAAGAGTCAAATAAGTTTGAAGAACTTCAAAATATAAAATTAGTACAGCTTTATGAATTTGTTACAGAGGTTGTTCGAGATTTTGGATATACGCTTCATAAGACATTAAAAGATCATGAAGTTCGTAGACGAATTGAGTTATGGTCAAACCAGAGTAAAGATAATGAATTGGCTCTAGTTTGGATAGAGATTGTAAAACCTGGCGAAGTAATGGATTCCTATACGCCAACAGATGTTCTTCGTACGATGAATGACGAAAACATTACTCATCTTTTCTTTTTCACAAATATGGATCTACCAGCTGAGATACGAGATGTGCTTGACGGTATGGATAACCATATCTTTGACATGCATGAAATCTCAGAACATTTAATAGCAATAGATAATAGACGTCTAGTTAATATAGCTAGAAAAAGAAAGATTGTACGTATACCATCAGGTGTTGGTCTCATCAAGAACTTTATGAAGAATAATCTAGATGCAAGAAAAGAGATTAAGCTTAAAGTATCTGCAGCCCCAGAGTTAACAAATCAGTACCTTCGGGTAATTCGTAAAATTTTAGATGAGATAGATGCGATAGAAGATATCAATAATCTAGGTTCAAGCACGAAAGAGAGATTGAAGTTATCACAGTATGAACTTCTTCCAGAGCTTGTTAAAATTCCTAATTTCATATTTACGAGACAATTCACACACCTCAGAAATACTATTTTTACTCTTGTTGAATATGTGGTAATATATTTAGGTAATGTATTAGAGTATGAATCAGAAGATTCGATGAAAAAGAATAGAGATGTAATTGAAGAGATCATTGAACGTCTTGAATATGTTGGACAACAGGTAATGACATATAAAGAAGATATGATGTTAAGTTCTGAGAAGTTATCATTAAGGATATTAATTTCATCGGGTATTTTTTGTTTATTATTTCTTCTTATATTGATTGTTGTTAAGTACTCCAGATAACTGGGTAGTATTATTAAGGAATAAAAATTGATAGATGAGTTTAAGACATCCTTATATAAAATTGATAATGATTTTAAAATAGTATTTGCTAGTGAAAGTTTATCTATTTTTCTTGGAATATCTATTGACGATATAATTGGTAAGAGTTGTTACTCTCTATTAAATCAATATAGTTCACCGTGTAAATTTTGTCCAATATTGAATAGTCGTTTAGAATTAAAATATTATTATGAGCTTGTATCTGATAACGGTAATTACGGTTATTTCATAGCAAACATAACTAAGTCAGAAGATAAGTATTTGATTTCGATGTTAGATATGACAGAGATGCGAGCATATAACAGAAGTCACAAGCATCAGATTAAAGAGCAACAAGCGGTTATTTCTAAGTTAAAGAGTGAGTTGAATTTTAATAAACGTAAGCTTTCTTTTTTTGAACGCTCACTTGATAATTCTCAAGCTGGAGCTATGTTTGTAGATAGAGATTATAATGTTGTACATATAAATCTTAAGTTACGTAAGCTTATTTCATTTGACTTAGACTTGATTGGTTTAAAGTGTTACAATGTTTATGGATATAGCTCACCATGTTCATTTTGTCCATGGACAAATGTTGGCAAAGAGCGACAGGCGAAAGTTCTTGATGACAAATCACTTGTAATAGAGTTTACACGAATGGAACATTATCTTCTTGAAATATTAAGAGATGTTACAAAAGATTTATCTTATATCAAGTCGATAAAAGAGAGTCAAGCTTTGTTGGTAGATAAGCAGAAACAGATGGAGATCTTAAATATTGATCTTATTGATACGAATGATAAGTTAAAAGTTATCCAAGGTGCAATGGATGATGAGTTAAAAAGAGTTGGATATATTCAAAGTAGTTTGCTTCCTAAAAACACTCCAGTTATAGATGGATATGATTTTGGAGTTGTGTTTATATCGACAAAATATGCGAGTGGCGATTACTATGATTTTATTGATCCAAGTGAAGGTAATTTAGGAATAGTTTTAGCAGATGTATCAGGACACGGCACACCAGCTGCAGTTATCATGGCGATGACAAGAGCGATTATGCGATCGTACACATTAGGTGTTACATCATCAAGCAGTGTGTTATCCTTGGTGAATGAAGTTTTGTGTGACAATATATATACAAAAGATTTTGTCACGATGTTTTATTTAGTTTTAGATATAGAACAAGGTAGTATAAATTATTCATCAGCAGGTCATCATCCGGTACTATTTTATGATTCATCAGAGTTCATGGTGAAGAAACTTAATGCAGGCGGACTCCTGTTAGGTATATTTAAAGAGCAGGAGTACGAGGAAAAAGTCTTGACATTAGACACAGGAGATATACTATTTCTTTATACTGATGGTTTAGTTGAGGTAATTAATAAAGATAATGAGCAGTACGGTTATGACAGATTGCTATCTAAAATAATTATGTATTCATCATTACGCCCTCAAGATATGATTAATGAGATCATGCAGGACGTGAAGGATTTTACAAATTTAGAGAGTTATAGAGATGATATAACTGTTGTAGTTATAAAGAAGGGATAATATAGAAATTATGGAGGCACATACGATGGAAATGAATATTAAAGAATCAAGTAAAGGTTTTATAATTTATCCTACTGGAGATATCGATATAAAAAGCAGTCCTATGCTTAAGAGTAAAGTGCTGGAGTTAGCAGATAGAGGATCGGTAGTATTATCACTAAAGCATGTACATTACATTAACAGTTCAGGTTTGAGAGAGATTGTTGATTTATTTAAGATATTAAAAGAGAGTGATAAAGAGTTACGACTTTGTGAGATGTCAGTAGATATGAAAGAGCTGTTTTCATTCACAGGTTTGAGTAAAGTTTTTAAAATATTTGATAGTGAAAAAGATGCATTAGGTAGTTAATTTGATTAGGTACTAATTTTATTAGGTGCTAATATTTTGCTTAAATAAGTTGTGAGTTTTTGTATAATTTATATATTTAATTACGAGATGTTTTTAGGTAAAAATATTAATATAGTGTGATAGATGTATAGTTTGG
>CAMQYB010000053.1 GCA_947039055.1 uncultured Deferribacteraceae bacterium | reverse complement strand
TGTAAATTGATTTCAAATTTATAGTTTTATTTGTTTAATCACATTTTCGATATCAACCGTATCAACAGTCGTATTCACACAAGGTCCGTTCGGACGACTATTGATTACTCCGATCGCTTTCATAGGTAGCACATCTCTTATTCCTGATAGAAGATCTCTTTCGCAAGCAACGGCTATAACCAATTCTGGTCTGCTTTTTGCAATCTGTTGACGAGCAACCGTTCCGCCTGTTGCAACAAATATATCTATCTTGTAATCATCTGATATATTAATTAAATTATCAACAACACATTTACCACACCTTGCACAGTTGCGTATATCGGTTGTAATTTTTCTTCCACAACTTTCAAGCTGTAAACAGTGAGGTAGAAGGATTGAGATATTTTTAACAGTTTTACCCTTTAAACTATTGGCAACAAAATCATTACTTATAGTTATGATCGACCAGACCATCTTTTCATAATCAAGTTTAAATAATTTAGATAAACCTCTTGCGATAGGTGCAAAAAGTTTCAGCCATATAAAACGTGTGTTTATAAAAGGTAGTAACTCTCTTTTAAAAGATAATGATAATATCATAAGGGTTGTGAAAATTATCCCTATAAGCAGAAATAAATATATAACATATAAACCGTATTTCATGCTTGCTGGAACTATGTATGATACTGCTGTTATACAAACAAAAAGTATCGCTAAAAAAGAGGAATATATAAGCCAGCCAGAAAGAGCTAGCATCGGTGCTACTATTAATTTACTATAAATGGGAGTGTTGCTACTGTACAAATCTGTCACCTAATTTTAATTTATTACCCGATAAGAAACTTAATGCATCCATTGATTTCTTACCCTCAGGTTGAAGATTTAATATCTTTAATCCATAATCATTTGTTCCAACTGTGAAACTGTTTTTATCTATATTTATTATCTCGCCCACTCTACCATTTGATAAAATATCTGTAACGACAACTGCTTTACTAATTTTTATCATCTTATCGTTAAGTGATGAGTATGCTGAAGGCCAGCCGTAAAATGCTCTAATCTGTCTTTCTATATCAACTGCGTTTCTGTTCCAATTAATAATACCATCTTCTTTCTTTATTATAGGAGCTAAAGTTGTATTGCTATCATCTTGTTTTATAGAAACTAAATTATTAAAATCATCTAATGTTTTAACAGTCAACTCTGCACCGATTATCGCAAGTTCATTTGATATATCGTGTGAAGTTTTATTGCCAACCAATATTTTCTCCTGGAGCAGAATATCACCTGTATCCATACCTTCATCCATAAGCATAGTTGATACTCCCGTTTCAATTTCACCATTAAAGATAGCCCAGTTGACAGGAGCTGCTCCTCTATATTTCGGTAAAAGAGAGAAGTGTAGATTAACTGGTGCGATCTTAGGAATATCTAAAATCTCCTTAGGCAGAATTCTACCGTAGGCAACGACTACAAAAAAATCAGGTGCAAGATCTTTAAGGATAGATATAGCCTCATCGTTTCCTCTAAGTTTATTAGGTTGATAAATTTTCAAACCTTTGCTTAGTGCGAACTCTTTCACAGGTGTGATAGACAACTCTTTTCCTCTACCTTTAGGTTTATCCTCTCTAGTTATAACTAACTGGATATCGTAATTTAGATTATATAAACTTTCAAGTGTGCCTACAGCGATATCGGGTGTTCCCATAAATACAATTTTCATAAACAATATTATAAAATCATGTTAGAAAATTGCAACACTTATATTTAACTTGCTATTATTATTATAGTTAATATATAATTACAGCTATGAATATAGAACCTCAATCGGTAAACGACTTACATATAATATTTACACAAAATCTACCTTATCTAATCCAGTTTTTTGTAGGGATAGGTGTTGGTGTTTTAGGATATCTTTTAGGGATCGGTGGTGGAGTGTTAATTGTTCCAGTGCTAGTTCTACTACTTGATATGCCTGCACATCAAGCTGTTGCAATATCACTAGTTGTTATAGTTGCAAATAGTATGAACATATCACTTAAACATCTTAAATCTGGTGTGGCAAATATAAGAATAGGTATACTCCTTTCAATAACTGCTGTAATCGGATCGTTAGTTGCAAGTATCATATCTGTTGGATTAAATGCAAATACTATACTTATTATCCTAGGAGTTATACAATTTGTTGTAGCTATTGCAACATATATAAAATCAAGAACAACTAAACAATATATTCCATTAACTGAAGAAGATGAAAAAGATTTTCCTTTCTTTGCAGGAAAATATATAGATAAATCAACAAAAACTGAAGTTAAATATAAACCGATAAGAATGTTCACAGCTGCACTCACATCAACACTTGCAGGATTATTTGCAGGGATCGCAGGAGTTGGTGGTGGAATATTACTAATCCCAACTATGAACCTTATATCATACGTACCTATTAAAGCAGCAACTGCTACATCAGGCTTCATAATAGGATTTACAGCTTTCTCAGCATCGGTTGTATATATATCAGCAGGATACCTAGACTCTAATAGCATGATATTAATTATCCACATGATACTAGGGTTACAAGTAGGAGCTTCTTTATCAAACAAATTCTTATCTGCTGTAACTGACAAAAACTTATCTTATCTGCTCATTGCATTACTGCTTGTCGCATCTGTACAAATATTATTCAAAGCATTCAGATAGTTTTAGGGAGAAAGTTAAATGCAAATACCTGAAAAAAATAATGATATTCAAATAAAAGATCCAACCGTTGTAGTCGTACAATATCTAAATATTGTGATGAAAGTTCTGCTTGTTGGTATTTTATCAATGTTAGCTTTATACTACACATCTGTATTTATAAATATTCCATCAATCAATAGTATATTAAATGTTCTAAAATATATACTACTCGCAATTATTATCTCGTTTCCTGTAATCGTATCAACGATATTACTTGTGATTTATATTATAAATAAAAATAAGAAAGGGATTTTGTTAGGAAGTGGAATACTCGCATCGTTAATTATATCATTCATATCAGCTATTCTTATTGAACGATAGGTTTAAAAATTAACTAATTCTTATATCATAAACATCAAGTTAAAATTATATTAATCCGTTTAATATTTTTTAATGTCTTTAATCTATTATAAAGTTTATCTATATCTATTGCTTTCCCATTCACCGTTACAATCTCTAAACAGTTATCGTGATCTATATGTACATGTTGCATAGATATAATTATGTCGTGATAATCGTGTTGAATATCAATAAGGCGTGAAACGATATCACGATGGCTATGATCGTATATATATATGATCGCACCAGAACTCATACCATCTAACTTATTAGATTTACTACGCAGGCTAGATTCAATCAAATCTGAAATTGCTTTTGATCTTGTCTCATAACCTTCTTCTTTTATATGATTGTCAAACTCATCAAGCAGCCTGCTATCAATTGAAACTCCAAACCTTATCACTTTACTCATAATTATATCCATTTAAAAAGTTCTTTATGTCTATGGTTATCATAGTATGAAACTATAAATTTTTCAATAAAAACACCATGTTTCATTTCTTGACAAAAAAGAGGTTTACATTAAACTTAGAATTAGTAAATTAATTAAAGGAGAGAAATATGAAACAAATTATATTTTTATTAGTAGCAAGTTTTCTAATTGCAGGATCAGGCAATGCAAAAGATATGAATAAAGGAGTACCAATACCAAAAGACGTAAGTACTCCAGATACTTTAAACACTCACTTAGGTGAAATAAAATTATTTGATGGCGTAACAGATAAAAAAAGTATAGAGAAACTTTACTATAGTTTAGATCTTCAACGAGCTGTATCTGTATATTTAAACGGACTTCAACTGTCATCAATGAACGCTATGCGTAAAGGTCTTTTAAGTGTTGGTAAAGCAAATAATACAGTTGTTATCACTGAAGAGTTTTTAAATGCTGGCTCTTTATTTCTTACACCTAACACAACATCAGTATATTTTTCAGCATGGATAAAGTTATCAAGCAATCAAGCTATGGTACTTGAAACTCCTCCTAATAATTTAGGTTTTATTGATAGCCACTTTTTTGAGTTTGTTACAAACGTTGGAAATTTAGGACCTGATAAAGGTAAAGGTGGCAAATATTTAATTCTTCCTCCAGATTATACTGGTGAAATACCTAAAGGTTATTTTGTTGTAAAAACTACAACTTATGGAAACTGGTTGATGGGTAGAGGATTTGCAGTTGATGGAGATCCTAAACCTGCAATAGACTCTATTAGAAATAACTTACGCATGTATCCTCTTGGACAAAAACCTAAAGAGATGAAGTTTGTTAATATATCTAAAACTCCTATAAATACTTTAGCTAGTATGGATCATAAAGTATATAACGACATCAACGCTGTTATTCAAGCAGAACCTGTAACAACTTACAGCTCTGAACTTTTAGGACAGATGGCTGCAATAGGAATTGTTAAAGGTGAAAAATTTAACCCTGATAAAAGAATGCAAAAAATCCTTAAAGAAGCAGCCGATATCGGTGCTGCAACTGTTAGAGGAATGATCGCTTATCCAAGAGATCAAAGATATCGCATATATCCTGACAGATCTTCATGGCTTAACCCTCTGATGGGTGGGTACGAATTTGAAATTAACAACATTCGTGAACTTGATAGCAGAAGCATATTCTTCTTCTATGCAACAGGTATTACTCCTGCTATGACATTAAAATTCATAGGTAATGGATCTCAATACGCTTACGCATATACAGATAATAAAGGCGATATTTTAACTGGCGATAAAACATATAAAATAACATTGCCTGCAAATGTTCCTGCAAAAAACTATTGGTCTTTAACTGTCTACGATGGACAAACAAGATCTCTACTTAGAACAGGACAAGAGTTCTCTGCAATCAGTAGTTACTCTAAAAACTTGAAACCAAATAAAGATGGCTCATACGATATTTATTTATCTCCAACAGCTCCTAAAGGTTTTGAAAATAACTGGGTGCAAACTGTTAAAGGAAAAAGCTGGAACACTGTATTTAGATTATATGGACCACTTGAGGGTTGGTATGATAGAAGCTGGCAAATATCTGATCCGATCGTAGTTAAATAGTAACAATATAAAATTAGTGAAATAAACTTTGCGGTCATACTCTATATTGGGTATGACCGTATTTTTCTATCTATTCCACTACTTTTGCCAGTTAATCCATCTACGCTCTTAACATATCTACTTTATACATCATGCTGAAGTTACAAATAACTACCAATCCCATAAATATGATTGCGTAATATACTCACTATATTTACTTGCAAATATACACAAGCTACTATCTAAATATGATTGCATAACATACTCAATACATCTACTTATAAATACACACAAGCTATTATCTAAATATGATTGCATAATATATCTACTATGTTACACTTAAACAAATTTTATTTTGAGGTGATATATGAAAATAGTAACAATCTTTCTTTCAATCTTTCTACTGCCAGCAATCTTATTAGCTGAAATCAGTGCAGAGTATAACTTAAACCTAACAAATGTTAATAATGATAATAACAGTTATTTTGATGGATCATTAACATTAACATCAGACACAGATACAAACACAAAAACTTTAACAATCTTAAAAGATGGATTTTATGATTTTGCAATCAACGGAAAACCTGTTTTAAACAGAAGCAGAGTAATAGATATCGAATTAACTAAAAAAACGCCTACTGTTATTTCATATAAAAAGAAAGTTGCAGGTAATATTATTATTACAGATAACGTGACATCGCTTGTTAATATCGCTCCTCTAATTATGGATAGAAAAGATATTGTATATCTATTTAATATCAAAGTTCCAAAAATATTTACAACAGACACATCTAAAAAGAAAAAAGAAAATGATGTGAAATTTTATATCAACCATCCACTTAAAGATTTATCTGACAAAACTAAAGGCACAAAAACAACTGTATCAACGTATATTTTTAAAGTAGACAAAAAGAACGATCAATTTATTAACTCACTTTATGATTACTCTAACCATTACAAAAATATGTTAAAATCTATAAATCCTGATAGTACATTATCAACAGCTCTCCTTCATAACGATGATTACGCTGTGATACTCGAAATATATGCACAGTAATTACAACTATAAAATATTATTATCAATTCTAATATTATAAAATAAACTCTAAAAACCTTAAATCTTTCCTAACTTTTACTAATTATTGGTAGAAGTTAGGTATAGTTAAGCTATTCATAACTATCAAATTTATCAACAAATTGACACCTTTTAAGAACCAAACTATAGACTAAATTGTCTTTACTTATATTCATCATAAAAATGTAATTGTATATTATATATATTATGTTAAAATTGAAGATAGATTTTATTTTGAGGTAATATATGAAAATAGTAACGATTTTACTTTCCATTCTCCTGCTTCCTGTTATCGTATCAGCTAAAATTAATGCAGATTACAAATTTTATTTAGATAATGTAAATAACGATAATCAAACATATTTTACAGGTACGTTAACATTGATATCAGATACAGATATCGCAGACCTATCAATTGCAAAAAAAGGATTTTACGACGTCGTAGTGAACGGAAAATTATTGGTAGTTGATGAAGATACTATCCATATTAAATTAATTAAAAACACTTCATTTGAAATCTCATACAAGAAAAAAATCACTAGATATGACACAATCACAGAAAGCTTTTTATCGATACTTAATATCGCACCTGAGGTTATTAATACAAAAGATATTACATATTCATTCGATGCAAGGTTTCCTAAAGATTTTATTGGGATCGTGTCTAACGATAAAAAAGATAAAAATATATTCTATCTCAATCATCCACTTATCGGAACAGAAAATATACACGTTGTAGCATCTAAAGATTTTGTTGTTAAAAGTAAATCAGCAGATAACATCACTGTATCAACATACCTATTTAAAAAAGATCAAGATATAGCAGATAAATATATTAACGCTGTTTATGAGTATATTACCTACTATCAAAAATTATTTAACACTAAATATCCGTACGATCAGTTCTCAGTTGTTGAGGTTAAATCTCCTGTTGGATACGCAGTGCCTACATACACAGCGATCGGCGAAATGATTATTAAGTTTCCATTTATTATAGATATCTCATTGATGCACGAAGTTCTGCACCAATGGTTTGGAGTAGCAATAGGCGTTAAAAATAATCAAAACTGGTCTGAAGCATTAACTACATATTACTCTGATTACTACTATAATGTTAAAAACAATACAGCTATAAATTATAGAAAAAAAGTTTTAGATAGCTATATGACTCACGTTGATCAAAATAATAAACTTAATGCACTTATAGGTTTTGAATATAATAAATCAAGAAAAGATCAAACTATCGGTTACGGTAAAGGTGTGTTTCTGTTTATTATGCTTGCAGATATGATAGGTGAAAATAATTTCAATTACGATATATCAACTTTTATGAAAAAATATATGTTCAAAGAAGCAAACTGGAGAGAGTTACTTCTATCATTTAAATCAGGTAACAATAGAAATATAGAATCGCTATCTGAATTCATGCTAACATCTACAAACATGATTGAATTTAAAAACTTTAAAAGCTCAATCGATATAAGCAAAGGTAGCTACTTTATCGAAGTTGAATACGATAGAGTTAACGGTCCTGCAATTATTAATGTTGGATATACGGTAGACTCTGAAGGAAAAATCTTAACTGGTGAAAAACAATCTGTAATTGGAACAAATAAATTCAAAGTTCAAATCCCTTCACCTTATGCTAAAATATATTTAGATAAAGAATATAAATTGTTTAGAAGTTTAACTAAACCTGAAATACCGATAACCGTTTCTAAATTTTTAAATAGCAAAAACATCATCGCAATAGCTGACAATAAAGAATGTGATACTCTGATTAATCAATTCAAAATTAAAAAAACATTCACATCAAAAAATATAACTATGAAAGATATAAATAACAATTCTATCCTTCTATGTTCAAAAGATAACCCAATTGTTAAGTTTCTTATATCGGATCAAGATACAGATTTATCAGATGATAAAGCAATCTCATCATATAAAACTTATAAAAACTTATTAAGCAATAAAGATAACTATATACTACTTGCACAAAATCCATCAACTAAAAACTCTAGACTTATAGAACATTACGGTGATGCTTTTAAACTGGTTTTTGATGGTGTGAAAATTATTAATAAAGAGAGTGATCCTACTGAAGATGGTATATTGGTTTACTCTAAAAAAAGTGATATATCTTTTAGACAACTTGGAAATATTAACGATATCGTTCAAGACGCTATGAAAAGTGATATAATTTTTATAGGAGAAACTCATACCAATTATGCTCATCACCTTAATCAACTTGAGATAATAAAAAAGATATACGCACAAGATAAAAATATAACTGTCGCTTTTGAAATGATACAAGAACAGTTTCAACCTATACTAGATAGCTACACATCAGGCAAAATTAACGAGAAAGAGTTTTTAGAAAAATCTGAATTTATAACAAGATGGGGATACGATTATAGATTATATTCTCCCATTTTTAAGTTTATTGTAGAAAACAAAATCCCAGCCGTAGCATTAAATATCGATTCTGCAATTGTTAAAAAAATATCTACTGGTAAATATGATCAATTAACAGATGAAGAGAAAGCCTTACTGCCTCAAACCATGAATATAGATAATTTAGATTTTTACGATGAATTAAAAGATATTTTCAATCTACATCCACCTAGAAAAGGCATGGAAAGAGATTTTTCAAAATTTTATCTTATACAAAATATATGGGACGAAATCATGGCAGAAAATCTATATTCATACGTAAAAAAAAATCCTAGTAGAAAAGTTGTCGTAATATCTGGAAGTATGCACTCATTAAAAAACTCTGCAATTCCTCATAGATATAAAAGGATTTCTGGTGAAGACTCTTATGTTGTGTTGCAAGATAGTGAAAGTTCTGATCCGCAAATAGCAGATGGTTTTATTTATACAGAAAATATGGAAGTGCCTTCATCACCGTCACTTGGCGTTGCACTTAAAGAAAATAAAAAGAAAAAAACTGTTACAATTACAAACATAAAGAAGAATTCGCTGTCTGATATATATGGGATGAGAATTAATGATGTTATTATCGATTGTGATAAAGTTAAAATTGACAATATTTTTACTCTAAAATATCTACTAATTAATAGTGATCCTGATCAACAATTTCAATGTACTGTTGATCGTAAAGGGATTTTAATAAATATACCTATCTCATTAAAATCATAAAATCAGCTTACAAATGTAGGCAAGGAAAAAATTGTGGATAATAATTTTACAGAAGTTAAAGCAAAAATTATAAAAATAGATGATAAATCTATGCACTTAACAAAAGTGTTTGATGATGAACATTGTGCAAACTGCTCATCATTATGTAATAAAAAAGATGCAGTAACGAAGATTAAAAAAATAGAAGGATATAATGTTGGAGATACAGTCGTTATAAAAAATACTGATAAAGATATTATGATGAAAGCATTCGTTATATATTTTATACCTGTTTTATCAATACTTGTTGTCTCTATGATCTCTAAATATATACTTATGTTTCCAGATATTTTATCTGCTATTTTATCGCTTCTATCTGTGCCGATACTTTTTATTATAATTAAAAGAATTTATAAAGATCGTATTAATATAGATATCAGAAAAGTTGATGAGCAAGTAACAACGTAATTATAATTTATAGATCTATTT
>CAMQYB010000052.1 GCA_947039055.1 uncultured Deferribacteraceae bacterium | reverse complement strand
ATGGAGATAATGCAACACTTGGTGGAGATAATGCAACTCTTAATGGAGATAATATAACACTTGGTGGAGATAACATAACACTTGGTTTAGACAATACAGCTCCTAGTGGAGATCATGCAACATTTAATGGAGATAATGCAACACCAAATGAATAATATATTTATGTCAATAAAGTTATTGATGATCTTTTTATTGATAACCGTATCTGTTGAAGTTACGGCAAAAGAAGTCGTAGATACACCTATTCGTGTTCAAGCTGATAGTATGAAATATTTCGGCAAAGATAAGCGTTCGGTATTTAGTGGCAATGTTATCTCATTTAACGAGACGTTCAATTTGACATCAGATAATGTAACTGTTTTATTAGATGATAACTTAACGATATGGAAAATTATTAGCGATGGTAATGTAAATTTCAAAACAGATGATATAATATCTACAGCTGATACGGCAGAGCTTAATGAGAAATCGAAAGTTATAGTTCTTCAAGGTGACGTAAAAGTTTGGCAGGCAGAGAACCTTTTAGAGGGCGATAAGATGACTATCTATTATGAAGAGAATAAAATTTTAATAGATAAGGGAACAGATAGCAGAGTAAATATATTATTTAAACCAGAGAAAAAAGAGGAATAAATTGGGCATATTAGTTGACAATATATTTAAATCATTTAAAAAAAGAAATGTTGTTAATGGTGTTTCATTAACAGTTGATAACGGCGAGATAGTAGGACTATTAGGTCCAAACGGAGCTGGTAAATCGACTATATTTTATATGATAGTAGGACTACTAAAACCAGATACAGGCAGTATATCTCTAGGTGGAGAAAATATCACAAAGCTACCTATATTTAAAAGATCAAGGTTAGGTATCGGATATTTAGCACAAGAGAGTTCTATATTTAGAAATATGACTGTGCATGATAATATTGTATCAGCATTAGAGTTTAGATACTCTAACAAATTAGAGATCAAGAGTAGAGTTGAAGAACTTATTGCTGATTTTAATTTAGAGAAAGTTATTAAAAGTTACGGTTATGCGTTATCAGGTGGAGAAAGACGTAGGGTAGAGATTGCAAGGTGTCTTGCGACAAACCCTGATTTTATATTACTTGATGAACCGTTTGCAGGTATTGATCCTATCTCTGTATCAGATATTCAGTCGATGGTATTTTCTCTAAAAGAGAGGGGTATCGGAGTATTAATTACAGATCACAACGTGAGAGAAACATTGAAAATAACTGATAGAGCTTATATTGTATCAGACGGCGAAATATTAGTTGAAGGTTCTCCAGAAGTTGTGTTAGATAATGATGACGTAAAAAGAAGGTACTTGGGAGATAGTTTCACTCTTTAATATTAACTAGTTGGTAGTAAAGAGATAATTTAGAGTAAATATGAACAACATAAGACAAAACGTAGGAATAAAAACGACTATACAAACAAGTATCATTATCACACCAGAGATGAAGCAATCTTTGGCGATGTTACAGATGCCTCTGCACGAGTTAACGACGGAGATCAATAGTATACTTGAAAATAATCCGTTACTGGAATTAATTGATAATGAACTTCAAACAGATACAGACGATCAATCAGATAGTGAAGTTGATCGTAAAGAGGATATTGCTGATACGGTTACAAGTGATGAGTGGCAAGAGTATATCGGTTATGATATAAAAGATGATATAAGTTATACTCCTGCGAAAGAAGACGAGTTTTATGATTATGAGCAATATTTATCAGACACGCCGACGTTATATGAGCATTTAATGACGCAGTTAAAATCAAGTGGAATTGCAGATGAGATTATGTTTATTGGCGAGTTTATAATAGGTAATTTATCAGACGAGGGTTACTTTACTTTAGATAAGGAAGAGTCAGCAAAAGAGTTAAATTTAGAAGTAGATACGGATATAGATTTAGATGTTGATTTAGAGTTATTTGATAAGGTTTTGTCGGTTATAAAAAGTTTTGATCCAGTAGGAGTAGCTGCAGAAACATTGAACGAGTCTATCTTTATACAGATAGCATTACTAGGCGAACCGAAAGTTTATCTTGATTTAATTAAAGAATTACTGAATAATTATTCAGACTTACTTATTAATTATAGATATGAAGATATTTTAAAAAAGATGCGTATAGAGCGAGATACATTTGATTATCTTTTATTATTAATAAAGAAAACTGATCCTAAACCAGGCTTAAATTATGCGTCATCATCAACAGATTATATTACGCCAGATGTGTATATTTTGAGAGAGAAAAATAATTTTGAAATATCAATAAACGAGAGTGGATTACCAGCGTTTAAATTGAATAAATATTATATAAATATGTTTAATAAAAGTTCGCATGATAAAGAGTCTAAGCAGTATGTAAAAGATAAAATCCGTAATGCGTTATGGGTTATAGAGTCTTTGCAGAAGCGACAGAGTGCGATTAGAAGAGTTGTGACAGCGTTGATAGATGTCCAGCGAGAGTTTCTTATGAACGGTATTGATTATATAAAGCCGTTAAAATTAAAAGATATTTCAGAGATAACTGGTTTACATGAATCGACGATAAGCAGGGTAACATCAGGTAAGTATGCGATGACAGAACATGGTTTAATAGAGTTAAAATCTTTTTTTGTAAAGTCTATAGATAATGGTGGAGAAGATATATCCACTACGAAAATCAAAAGTGTTTTGAAGGATTTGATTGATAAAGAAGATCCGAATAAACCTTTTTCAGATCAGCGTTTAGTAGAAGAGTTATCAGTGGCAGGATTAATAATAGCTAGAAGAACGGTTGCAAAATATAGAGATGAGCTTAACATAAAGACAATGTCTCAACGTAAGCGTTTGAAGGGTTAGTTTTCTTTTTGAAGAAGTAAAATAAAATTGGAGTATTTGTTTATGAGAGTTAACATATTTGCGAAGAATATTACAGTTACGGATGCAATTAAAGAGTATTCTGAAAAAAAGATCAGTAAGTTAGAGAAGTATTTTGAAGATGGCGATGTGCAGATCAATTTTGAAGTAGTAAAAAATATTCACATAGTGGAAATTTTAGTTGATGTTAAGGGAATGTTTTTAAAAGGTTTTGATAGATCAGAGGATCTGTATACGTCTATAGATTATGCTATAGATAAGATTGAAAAACAGTTAGTAAAGTATAGAGATAAAATCCGTACAAGAAAGCCGTACAACCACAAACCAGAGGACACATTATTCATGGATGTTTACGATACCGACACGATCCATGATGATGCACCATCAATAGTTATATCTAAATCTATCCCGTCAAAACCGATGGATATAGATGAAGCTGTTATGCAGATGAACCTACTGAATAAAGAATTTTTTGTATTTAACAATATTGATGGTAACGAGATTAATGTTGTATATAAAAGAGATGATGGTAACATCGGATTAATTAAAGACGGTCATTAATAAAGTAATGTTAATTAAGTAATATTTAAAGATGGATTTTACATAGGAACGTTAGTTTGCTATAGCTGATGAGCTTATGTAGCTGATGTTTTATCTAACGGTTTTGTGTAAAAGTAGTTTTATTTAAATTATAAATTTTAAATTGGTAACAGCTGTAATATAGTTGTTACCTTTTTTTATCTATTATAATATTGAATGTGTTTGGGAGTATATTTTTTAACTCATCAACTGTACTCCATTTAAAATTGATATCGTTACTATATTTGATACCACCTGTGATATCGGTTTTTTCAATTTCAGAAAAGTTAAGGTTATTATTTAGTGAGATGAATTTTTTATGAGGTTCGTTTTGAGATATCATATAGTTAATAGTACAGTTAAACGCTTTAATATTAAACCTCTCTGAATTGAAATCAAATTGTTTGATTTCAGAAAATGTATCTGGATTTAATAAGGTTTGAATATATCTGTCATATCCAAAAAGCAGAAAAACATCTAATAAAGAGTTTGCAGAATTGATTGTATCACTATAATCTTTATCTCCACAATTAAGAGCAATCACACCTATGATTAGCGATTTATTTGCGAGTGTTTTATAGTTGTCATAATATCGTTTAAACTTTATTAGATCGTTACGGCTAAGTTGTTCAACTTGATTTAATATATTCATGATACCTGTTTCAATAGTGGATGGGTTGGTGATATTTGCGATTGCAATAATATCCCAGAATTTTATTTTATCCATAAATTATATCTCCTTTATGCGTTAGTTATGATGTAGTAATTGGAAATATAATATTCATTTTAATGTAATGATATTTACCGTAAAAGATTAATATGTAATCCCTATGTATATAAAATATGCTCCCATGAACAGCAGTAATACGGTTGACACTTTAGATAATATTTTCACATATTTAAGAGCGAACGATCCAAAGATTGCGATAGTAATCATAGCAACTGATGTTCCAACTCCGAATGCAAATGTTTGTAACGCTCCAACTATTGCAGACTCAGATGATGCAGCACCGATAATTGCACCCATAGATAATCCACAAGGCAGTAGTCCTAATATCAGTCCAGTTATGATCGGGTGAATAGAGTTTATACCTTTTACTTTTTTAAAGATATTTATAGACTTGATAGATATTTTAGATAATGAAAGTACAGAGTATATTATAAGTAGCATTCCACCGATTATTGCAGCGAGTCCTTGTACCTGAACGAATGTTCCTGCGAACTGAATTACAGATCCAAGAAACCCAGCTATGGCTCCAAGGACTGTGTATGTAATAATTCTTCCTAGGTTATAATATAGATGAGGGATGATAAATTTTTTACCAGTTTTATTTATAGAGAATTTAGTCGATATAAATAGAGTGAAGGGATGGCACATAAGTACACAATGTCCAAACCCTCCAGACAATCCGATAAGGAAAAAAGATGTTATAGTGATGATTGACATATTATATAGTCATTTTTATCAGTTTCATATTTAGCAACCAAAATTAAATAACATCAAAGAACATATATTTTTCTACTTGCGTGTTATCTAAAAGTTTAACAGTTATTTTAGCATACCATTTTGTTCTTCCACTTCCACATCGAGGCAGTGTGAGAATTCTATTATATTGGTTATTTTGAAAACCCAGTTTATAGTTAAAATCACCCATATCCATAGTCATATTTAGATCAACGCTAACGTTTATAATTTGAGTAGGATTCGTAAAATCTACCATAATTTCAAAAGGGTATAAAGCTTTTGGTTTCTCTGGATTAACTCTCACGATCATAGTATTATTATCAGGCAGATCAAATATCGCATTTTCATGAAATGATAGATCGGTTGATTGATTATAAGGTACAGGAAAATCAGAGTACGCAGATTGTAGAAATAGTGTAAATATAGCTATGGTAAAGATTGCTTTTTTCAACATAGATTTCTCCATATAATTTTTTTTATTAAGTATCTAATGCATAAAAGATACATATATTGTATAGTAGCATATATATGTTTTATCAACAATATATAAAATATAAAATTAGAAAAACTAATATAGTTATGTTATGATTTATAAGTATATTAGATAGTTTAATATATAATATTGTTATGAATAAAGAGGTGTAGATATGTTAATGTTTAGTCGTTTAAAAATTTTTACGGTGTTGTTAGTTTTTATGTTTACATTTTTATTTACAACGATGAGTGAGGCAAAAGTAAGCCTTAATGATCAGTTGATAACTGCTGCATACGATGGCAATTTGAGTAAAGTTAGATCGCTTATAAATCAAGGTGTAGATATAAATGCTAAAGATGATAATAATGCTACGATTTTAATGTTAGCAGCTCTTGGTAGCCATGTTGAAGTTGTAGAGTTGCTATTAAAGTCAGGAGCAGATGTTAATCTTAAAGGAGAGGCAGGTGTTACATCATTAATGGTAGGAGTTTTAGCGAACAGTGATATTTTAGTACGTATGTTTTTGAAGGCAGGTGCTAAAGTTAATGATTCAATAAATGATAAAACAGCTTTGATTGTTGCATCGGAGATCGGCAATATTAATATAGTTAGCATGCTTGTTGAAGCTGGTGCAGATGTTAATCTTAAAGATAAAGATGGTAATACGGCTCTAAGTTACGCTGTGCGTGAAGGCAATGTTAAAGTTGTAGAGTATCTAAAAAGTAAAGGTGCAAAATAGTATTTATAAAAATGAGTAGTAATGTTTTATTTAAAAATATGTAAGAGTAATTAATTAGGTATATATGGAGAGTTATGATGTTTATTTTAAATGAGTTTAAAGTTTTTATTGTGTTGATGTTTTCGGTTTTATCATTTTTGTTAGTAATGGTATCAGATGTTAGATCAGAACCTAGTTTAGATATACAACTTTTAAATGCGTCAAGTAAAGGCGATTTAGATAAAGTTAAATCTCTTCTAAAACAGGGTGCAGATATAAATACTAAAGATGAGAATAACGCTACAATTTTAATGTCAGCAGCATTGGGTAGCCACGTTGAAGTTTTGGGTAGCCACGTTGAAGTTGTTGAGTTATTGTTAAAGTCAGGAGCAGATGTAAATCTTAAGGGTGGGGGAGGATTTACGTCATTGATGATAGGTGTTATAGTAAACAATGATATTATAGTTCGTATGTTTATAAAAGCAGGTGCAGATGTCAATGATACGGTAAATGGTGTAACAGCATTAATGGTTTCGTCAAGTATAGGTAATTTAGAAATTGTTCGTATGCTAGTTGATGCTGGTGCAGATATTAACATAGAGATAATTGAGGGTGATACAGCATTGAGTGTAGCTTCAAAATATAAACATGCAGATATAGTAGAGTATCTAAAAAGTAAAGGTGCAAAATAGTATTTATAAAAATGAGTAGTAATGTTTTATTTAAAAATATGTAAGAGTAATTAATTAGGTATATATGGAGAGTTATGATGTTTATTTTAAATGAGTTTAAAGTTTTTATTGTGTTGATGTTTTCGGTTTTATCATTTTTGTTAGTAATGGTATCAGATGTTAGATCAGAACCTAGTTTAGATATACAACTTTTAAATGCGTCAAGTAAAGGCGATTTAGATAAAGTTAAATCTCTTCTAAAACAGGGAGTTGATATTAATACTGTATATGAGAACGGTGATACAGGATTGATACTATCCTCAACTAATGGACATTTAGAAGTAGTTGAGTTTTTAATCAAATCAGGAATAGATATTGAGGCAGTTAATCAACGTGGAAAAACATCATTAATGTTGGCTTCACAAGATGGAAACATAGAGATAGTGAAACTACTAATCAAGTCAGGAGCAGATGTTAATGCTAAAGATGAAAATGAGGATACAGCGTTAAAATGGGCTTCAGAGTATGGCACGTTAGATGTGTTAAATTTCTTACTCAAATCAGGAGCAGATGTTAAGAGTAAGTCTGCTTATACGGCACTCCAATCTGCAGTATTTGGTCGTAGGGCAGATTATGTGAAAGCTTTAGTTGATGCAGGTGTTAATGTTAATAGAGTACCAGTAGATGAAAGTTCAACACCACTTATGTGGGCATCAGGCGAAGGCTCTTTTGATATTGTAAAGATATTAGTAACAGGAGGAGCAGACGTTAATTTAAAAATTAAAACTGGATATACAGCATTGATGATTAGCTCAGTGAGTATAGAAGGGATTGGTGAAAACATGGATATTATCCGTTACTTAGTAAAATCAGGAGCAAATATTAACGTTCGTAGTAATGATAATACAACAGCATTAATGATTGCAGCACAAAACGGAAATCTAGCAGCAGTTTCATTTTATATTTCAAAAGGTACAGATATGAATGCTAAGAATGATGAAGGTTTAACAGCACTTACATTAGCACAAAAAACGCTTGCTGGAGCAAGTGAAGATGAGTTATATTATTATGAAGGTGTTCCATCAGTTATAGAGTTTTTGAAAAAGAAAGGTGCAAAATAACATCAGTTAACAACTTTCATATAATTGGTTTTATTTAAAATAATAGCAGTAATAATAGTCGTAATAAAGAGGTTTTAGGATGTTGATTTTTAACCGTTTAGGAGTTTTTAGTTTATCAGTAATTTGCATGTTTTTATTCTCATTTATAACAGTAGATATTGTTAGTGCAAAAGAAGATTTAAATGAAAAACTTTTTAAATCAATAGAGAAAGGTATGATTGATGAAGTGAAATCTCTTATAAAAGCAGGAGCAGATATTAACACTATTAACAGTGATGATTTAACAACATTAATGATAGCATCAGGTTACGGACGGTCAGAGATTGTACGTTTTTTAGTTAAGTCAGGCATGGATGTAAACGGTAAAAACAGTGCAGGTGTAACGGCTTTAATAATCGCTTCAAGTCTTGGTAAATATCAAGTTGTTAAAGATTTGATAGATTTAGGAGCAGATGTAAATGCGAAGGATAACTCAGGGTTTGCACCGTTAGTTACAGCCACATTTAATGGTGATTAGAAAACAGTAAACTTACTGATTGAATCAGGAGCAGATATTAATATTGCCGATAACGATGGTTATACATCACTTATATTAGCATCAAAAAGAGGCTCTCTTGATATGGTTAAATATTTAGTAGAAAATGGTGCAGATGTTAATGCTCAAGAGATTAAAGATGGATTTACCTCGTTGATATTAGCAGGTTTATACGATCAAAAAGATGTAATAATTTTTTTAATTGAGTCAGGTGCTGATGTTGATATTAAGAGCAAAGAAGGATACACAACACTTATGAATGCGTCGTTTGATGGCAGGTTAGAGATTGTTAAAATCTTAGTTGAAAGAGGGGCTGATGTTAATATTAAAAACAATCAAAAAGAAACAGCATTAAGTTTTGCAGAAGCAAATGGACACACAGAGATTGTTGAATATCTAAAAAGCAAAGGTGCAAAATAGTAAATGAAATAGATGTGCTATTATGGAGAGTTATGATATTGAGTTTAAATAAGTTAAAAGCTTCTGCTCTGCTGATGTTTTCAGTTTTGTTATTTTTATTTGTAACGATTTCAGATGTAAGTGCAGATAGTCGTTTAGATAGAGAGTTTATAGAGACACCAAAGAGTGGTGATTTACAACAGGTTAAATCTTTAGTTAAACAAGGTACAAATATTAATGCTAAGGATAATGAAGATCGAACAGCGTTAGCGTTTGCAGCTGTTTCTGGAAAGTTAGATATAGTACAATATTTAATTAAAGAGGGTGCTAATATTAAAGGCAATTTTGGAGCACTTCCGCTTGTATATGCCTCTTCAGAAGGACACTTAAAAGTAGTTAAATATTTAGTAAAAAAAGGTGTAGATGTGAATACTATACCAACTAAAGGTAGTAACGGATTTACAGCTTTAATGCATGCAGTACATAAAGGAAATTTAGATATAGCAAAGTTCTTAATAAAGCATGGAGCAGATGTTAATGCTAAAATTAAATATGGTTATACAGCGTTAATGCAGGTTAGAAAGTTAGAGATTGCAAAACTTCTAATAGATAATGGAGCAGATGTTAATGCTAAAAATAAAGATGGTAATACGGCTCTATATTTTGCAGTGGTGAGTAGTTCAGATACTGGAATTGATATTGTGCGTTATCTTATCAAGCAAGGAGCAGATGTTAATGCTCAAAGTTATGATGGTTACACAGCGTTGATTTCTGCAACAGGAGTTGGCAAGAAAGATGTTGTTGAACTTCTTATAAATAGTGGAGCTTCGATTAAAATTGCAACTAATAATGGTGTTACAGTTTTAATGCAAGCCTCAAGTGGAGGATATTTAGATATTGTCAAATATCTTGTGAAACAGGGTTCAGATATCCATACTGAGACAAGTGGTGGTTACACAGCTTTAATGTTCGCATCCGACAATGGTCAAATAGATGTTATGGGTTTTTTAGAAAGTTTAGGTGCAACTCAGTAACTTTTTGATAAATGTACGGGTGTTAATTATCAAAAAGATCAAAAAGAGAGTGCTTTAACTATTGCGATTAAATATAGATATAGTAAAATTGTAAAATATTTAGAGAGTATTAAATAGTTATTTAGATGAAATAAAATAGGTGAAAAAATAACCACCCAAAAATAGGGTGGCTTAATTATAAAACTTATTGTTTATTATTTACTATTTGTTCTGTGTTACGGTTTAGTAATCAATAATTAGAGTTACTAAACGATACTTA
>CAMQYB010000051.1 GCA_947039055.1 uncultured Deferribacteraceae bacterium | reverse complement strand
ACTTTATTAACTTGTCCACCAAGTCCCGTTATGCTTAGTTCAACGGTGTCACCTACTTTAACTTCAGGAGGAGTAGCAGGTGTGCCAGTCAATATAATATCGCCTGCTTGCAACGTCATAACAGTTGATGCGTGTGCGATAAGTTCATAAGGTGAAAAATGTATATCAGCAAATTTACCACTCTGTACAGTTTGATTATTGATCTTTGTAACCATCGCAATATCATCATCTATATTAAAAGTTGTATCAATAAACACCCCAAGCGGAGTTGTTGTATCGTAACATTTTCCCTCCGTATAACTTTCAGGAAGTTTAGAGTTTCTTGCTGTTATATCGTTCGCTACCGTATACCCTAAAATATAATCTTTAGCGTGCTCAACTTTCACAAAGCGTGCCTTTCTTGATATCACTAACGCAACCTCAATCTCTAAATGTAGAGAGTCGATATTTTCTGGATAGAGAATATCATCGTATGCAGATATAACCGTTGTTGGTGGTTTCAGAAACATTAACGGTATATCAGATATAGACTCAGATTTATAATTCTTTCTAAATCCGATTACTTTTGATGGCAAAATAGGTGGTAAAATTTTCACATCATTAATATTATATTTATCGTTACTGATCTCATAGCTGTGAAAAAACGATCCGTGTATCCTAGATATAGTGTCACCATCTAAAACTCCTCTATACTCTGTACTGCCTATTAAATATCTTACAAGTTTCATAATCTATAACCTCATCTTCATCATCATTATATATATACGTGCTAAAACCAACCTAACTATTTTTCTCTGTACTGCCTATTAAATATCTTACAAGTTTCATAATCTATAACCTCATCTTCATCATCATTATATATATACGTGCTAAAACCAAATCAAACTATCTACTAATATCTTTTAAATACTCACTCACGCCTTCAATATCAATCTCATTAAATGATAACAATATTTTTAGATCTTCTAATATAATTTTGAACTCTGCTGATGGCTTTATACCTTCATTAAGTAGAGTATCACCTGATATTAATTCTGCTTTACTTATATCAATCTTGCTGTGCAACTCATCAATAATATTTAATTTACCGTTATCAAATGCTAATAATTTAAATATATACATTACGATATCGTACTTATCATAAATCCTGTAACAGAACTTTTTATAATCATTATCAGTTGCAATTCGTTTGAACTCATCAATCACTTTGAACATATTATTTACAAACTTTTTACTACTGTTAGATAGTTTGAGGTAATCTATAACTATACCTGCAACTTTATAATTTAACATCAATACCATAAGTATATCTAATCTATTATCGTTAATATAATTGTTACTACTCTTTTTCATCTGAGTTATATACTGCTCAACTTTTCTCCAAAAACTATTATACTCATCTGCAAAATATAGCTCTTTTAATGATACAAATAAATTATTATCAACTATCGTTTGTAAAGATATTGTAAAATGTTCGCCGTCTATAATTTTACAGATCTCACTATTAACTCTCTCGCCAGCACTCTCTTTTAATCTAGTAATATTATCTGTTAAATTTTTCATAGTGGTATCTTCAATCATAAAGCCATATTTAGATTGAAACCTAAACGCTCTAAGAATTCTTAACGGATCATCGGTAAAAGTTTTATCTGATACTTTTCTGATAATATTATTTTCTATATCTGTATAGTCACCGATTAGATTATATTCACTATCTATCGCTAAATTGTTTATTGTGAAATCACGCAACAAAATATCTTCATATACATCAACTCCACGAGGAGCTGAAATATCTGCTAAATGAATTTTACTCTTTTTATCTATGATAGACACATTCTCTTTAAATTCGATAGCAAATGCGTTAATCTTTTTAGCAAACTTTTTAGCGAATAAAATATAATCAACATTAAACGGAACAATATCTATATCTATTGTATCATTTCCTAAAAGAATATCCCTTACTGTTCCACCTATTATATAAAACTCTGCGTTCATATCATCTGCAATAACCTTTAAACTGTTTAAAAAAGGAATTCTCTGATCAACGCTCTTTCTAATGAAACTACTATCTATTATTGACATCTTTAATATTACCAACTAAAATATTTTATTTATTATACTGTTTGTTTGATATAAATCAAATGTTAATACAGTTGGAGTTGTCGTTAAATGAGTTTTAATATTTTAACCTTGATAATCACTACATTAGTTCTATCTACTTCTTGTGCACCAAAGGAGTCTCTTTATCGTTCATCATACGATGATTTTCGTGAACCACTAGGAGCTTTTACGCAACCACCAAGACCTAAAGAAGAGAAAGAACCAGAGGCAGTTGCAATTGATGATGATGCGTATGAGTATCATGGAAAAGATATGGATGTTGTTCAACAACCTGAAACTATGCTTAACTATGACGAATTAGAAGACGTATGTGTGACTATCCCTGATGGTACTCGTAAAAAAATCGGTAATCCTTATGTTATAAATGGTACAACTTACTATCCGATAGATTCAGCAGAAGACTTTACAGAAGAGGGTGTTGCCTCTTGGTACGGCCCTGGCTTTAACGGTAAAAAAACTGCAAACGGTGAAGTATACGATCAAACAGCTATGACTGCTGCACACAAAACATTGCCTATTCCTACACTTCTTAAAGTTGAAAATCTTGAAAACGGTAAACAAATCGTAGTTAGAGTAAACGATAGAGGCCCTTTCTCTAAAGGTAGAGTTATTGATCTATCAGAAGCTGGAGCTGCACGAATTGGTATGTTAAAGAAAGGTACTGCAAGAGTTAAATTAACAGTTCTATCAGAAGATCCTAACTGTTACGCCGTTAAAGGTGAAGAAATTGATCTTGATAAAGGTGATTTCGCTGTGCAGATCGGAGCATTTATTGATGTTAATAACAAAGATAAATTTGTTGAAAAAGTTAAACTAGAAGATAATTATACAACAGAAGTAACTGTTGGAGATGTTGATAATCTAACTTTTAATAGAGTGCGTATAACAGGATATAAATCTAAAACAGACGCAAGAACAAAAGCTGATTTACTTGGTGAAAAATTTCCTGGTTCTTTTGTAATCGCTAGATAAGATTAATATTATTAAGCAAATAAAATTAAACATAATTAAATTGAATATAATTAAATGACAAAAGCTGAAAGATTAAAAATCATATTAGATTATCTTGATAAAATTTATGATGATCCTAGGTGTGAACTGTTTTATGAAACTCCGTTCCAACTTTTAGTTGCGACAATCTTGTCAGCTCAATGCACAGATAAACAAGTGAACAAAGTTACTCCACACTTATTTGAAAAATATCCTACTGCTTACGATATGGCTTTAGCAGATATAAGTGATATTGAGAAATTAATCTATACAACAGGATTTTATAAAAACAAGAGTAAAAATATTCTACTTGCATCAAAAATGATAGTTGAAGATTTTAATGGTATCCTTCCTAACACTCTTGAAGATCTAATCAAACTCCCTGGAGCTGGCAGAAAAACTGCAAATGTTGTATTAGGTAACGCATTTAATACAGCAGGAATTGTTGTGGATACTCACATGTTACGAGTATCAAATAGACTTGGCTTAACTACATTATCTGACCCTGTGAAAGTTGAGTTCGATCTTATGAAAAAAATCCCTAAAACCAGCTGGACAAAATTTTCGCATCAGATGGTACTGTTTGGAAGATATACTTGTAAAGCAAAAAAATCTGATTGTCATCTGTGTGATCTATCTAACGGAATTTGTGGTTTCTATAAAGATAATATCAAAATAGATTTGAAAAGAAAAAAATAATTATATAATTTTGCACAAAATATTATTAAACTAAATCAACCTATTATTAAAAATAAACTAACACAACATTAAAACAGTTATGCAATTTGTATAAAATATTATTGAGATAGATTAATGTGACATTAAAATAATCATATAATTTTTACAAAATATTATTAAAATAATTACGTAACTTCAACAAAAACAATTTAACATAACACAAATAACATTAAAATAATCTGGAAGTCAAAACAGTATGAAAACATTATACTTCGATATCTTCTCTGGTATATCTGGAGACATGGCTTTATCGGCACTTATATCTTTAGGTGTTGATGAAAAAGAGATCTCTGAAATCTTATCTAAATTAACCAACATTAAAATTGATCTATCAGTTGAAAAAATTGATCGACACTCAATATCTGCAAATCTACTTAAAATTAAAACAACCGATGATAATAAAAGATATCGCAACCTTAACGATATAAAAAATATTTTAGAAAATAGTAACCTTAAAAAAACAGTGATAGAAAACTCTATTAAAACATTTGAGATTTTAGCTATAGCTGAAGCTGAAGTTCATAATATGCCTGTTGAAAAAGTACACTTTCATGAGATCGGTGCAATAGATAGTATTATTGATATCGTTGGTGTTTCATACGCTCTTGACACTCTTAGCATCAATAAAATACAATCAAGCAAACCTGTTTTTGGATATGGAACTGTTAAGACTGAACACGGAATTCTGCCTCTTCCTGCTCCTGCGACTATTAGAATATTGAACGGGATAGATGTTAAACGTATAGATGTTGAAGGCGAACTTACAACTCCAACTGGGGCTGCAATATTAAAAGCAAACGTAGAGGAGTTTAAAAATTCATTTAACGGTACTATTATAAAAGAGGTGTACTCAACTGGTAATATGTCGTTCATTGAAATCCCTAATCTGCTTAGAACAATACTGTTAGAGGATAATAGTGATAAACAATATACAGATAAAATTTATCAGATATCTACAAATATAGATGATATGACTGGCGAAGCTTTAGGATTTCTGCTTGATAATCTATTATCAGTTGGAGCGTATGATGTAGCGTATACTCAAGCAACTGGTAAAAAAAATAGACCAACACATATTATGAATATAATTCTTCCTTTTAATCTAAAAGACATTATAATTGAGATAGTTTTTAAATTCTCTACAACGGCTGGTATTCGCATATCAGAGGTTGATAGAGTTATTATGGATAGAGAGTTTAGAAATATAGATCTGTTTGGAAATAATATTAAAGTAAAAATTCTCAAATATCATGATATAGAGAAAGCGTCACCTGAGTGGGATGATTGTGTTGCAGTATCAAAGATAATAGACATGACGCCGATTGAAGTGTATTATAAAGCTATGAGTATTATAAACAATCAATAAATATAATCGTTAAAGGAGATAGTACAATGGAAAAACAAAGTAAAGGATATGTACAAGTATACACTGGTAACGGAAAAGGAAAATCAACTGCATCATTCGGTTTAGCACTGCGTGCTGTTGGTGCTGGATATAAAGTTTTTATAGGACAATTTTTAAAAGGACAAGATTACTCTGAACTTAAAAGTTTTGAGCTTTTAGCACCTAATGTTGAAATTGTTAAATTGGGTGGAGAGTGTTTTATATTCGGCGATCCATCAGAAGAAGATTATGTAATGGCAAAAGAAGGTTTAGCTTTATGTGAGAAAAAATTAACATCTGGTGAGTTTGATATAGTTATTTTAGATGAAATAAATGTTGCACTATATTTTAAAGTTATCACAGAAGAAGATCTTCTAGCACTGATAGATAAAAAACCAGAACATGTTGAACTGATCTTAACAGGCAGATACGCATCAGAGAAAGTAATAGAAAGAGCTGATCTTGTAACAGAAATGAAAGAGATCAAACATTACTATAATATAGGTGTTGATGCAAGAGTTGGAATAGAGAGTTAATTTTAGATTATTAATCAGCATGCAGATGAGTAAAAATTGATTAATACATCAGCAAGTTTACAATCTTTAGACACTGTTTAGGTTTAGAATTTTATGTATATTGTTGAGAGTTAATTTAACGATCACAATATGTAAGTTAGAATTAAAATTATTATCAAAATATTATTAGCAAGTAAGTTACATTAATTTACTTGCTTTTTTTATATCCAAAATATCAACAAAAAACATTAAAAAACATTTTTCGCACTCTTCTATTGATTTAAATCCCGATAGTTATTATAATATATACTTAGGGCGTTGAAAGATTTTAGTAGTAAAAATGATTACTTTGTAGTGAAGGAGAATAATATGAGTGCCGGAAAAATCGGGCTTAATTATATCAATATGGTCAATGTTAAACCAAAAGACTATATTAATAAAGTTATCGGTCCAAATAACAGTGTCACTGTTAATACTTCATATACCAATACTGGTTTCAGAAATGTAGCACAGAACAATTCTTATAAGATTGATAGACAAGTGTTTCATCGTCAAGATGCAGCAAGAAGAGAAAGTTATCAAGCCTATGCAAAATGGGATAAAGCATCAACAGTTAATAAAATTCGTGTCGAGTCTGAACGAGTTTTAGATGTTAACAAAGTGAACCAACAAGGTATGCGTAAAGCGATTGATGTTCCTTATGTTAAAAGTACTTATGATGATATCATGCCTGCATATACTCCATCTCATCTTAAAAAAGGTGTAAACTTAAACGTTGTTGGATAAAAATTCGTGGAACTTTTTTTGCGGTTTTAGATGATTTGGTTTTGGTGTGAGTTCTAAATATTAGAAATGTTAAAGTTTTAATTTGGCAGTAAGTTTATAACATATTATAAAATAGGGAGATAGTTAATATCATATTTAATGATAAATTACGATCTCCCTTTTATTTGTTCACTTTTCAAAATCTAACAACTCAAAATATCAATTTAACTTCTCTCAACATCTAATATATCGGCATAAACTGTGATAAAAAGCCGATAATTATTGTCATGTTATTAGTTATAAGAAGCATACCTATTATAATAAGTAACCCTGCCGAGATCCTTTCAATCCAAACAATATGTTTACTTATTTTCTTAGTAAACTTCATTATTCTTCCAAGTGCCATAGCAGTTATAAGAAACGGAATCCATAAACCTAATGAATATACTGCTAAAAGTTTTGCACCATAATACACAGAATCACCTTTTGCAGCCAATATTAATATCGCCGATAATATAGGACCTATACACGGTGTCCAGCCTAGCACAAACGCTAACCCTAATATAAACGCTTGAATATAATATGGTACTGCTGAGTTTTTCTTATAATTTATTTTTGCCTGTTTAAACAGAAAACCTATCCTAAACACACCTAACATATTAAGTCCAAAAATAACAATAATAACACCTGCAACACGTGAAAGTATAACTTTATACTCATTAAGTACCGATCCAACATAAGTTGCAGACATTCCAAGCATTATAAAAACAGATGAAAATGCTAATCCGAAAAAGATTGCACCGATTACTGCCTCTTTACTTACATTTTTTTGATCGGTTAACTCTTTTACACTTTTACCCGATATAAACGATATATATCCAGGGATAAGTGGCAGAACACAAGGTGAAAGAAATGATAGCACGCCTGCAATAAATGCAGAAAAAAACGTTGGGACATCAATTAAATCTATTATAACTATACTCCTCAAATCTTAAATCTATTTAACTATCTTACTTATGTTTGGATACTTTGTATAACGTAAAGTTCACATAATTATAACGATATAAAATTATAAACAATATGATCTGCTAGGTAAAGATAATAATCCATACACTTACTTTTAAAACTGTTACGCTCTATACAAATAGACTATAATTGTCTTAATTAAAAAATAATTATTAATTTATGTTGCAAATAATGTGATAAATCAATAGAATAAATGAGTTTAGATATTATACGGTAATAATCTTTTCATTTTTTAGTATGTTAAAAATCGATAAAAAGAGATTATTTATATATATTTGCAAAATTATTAAACTTTTATAGAATAGAGTTGTCATATAGTTATGATAACATTTTTTAGAGTAAATGTTTTTAAGGGAGTTTAGATGAGTAAAATTGTTAAATTGGTTTTAGCAGGAGTAGTTGTTGTGTCTGCAATTGGTTATCTTCTTTTTACTGGACTGACTGATCACACTATGTATTACGCAGAAGTTACGGAGTTATTATCTGATCCGTCAAAATATAACGCTAAAGGGATGAGAGTTTCTGGTGAAGTTGTACCTGATTCTGTTATCGACGGAGAACTTAATAAAAAATTGATTAAGTTTCAAGTAGTCGATACACAAGGATCGTCTATGCATGTTGAGTTTGGTGGTGTTGTTCCTGATGCTTTCGAAGAAGGTGTTACTGTTATTTTAGAAGGTAATTACAATCCTGAAAAAGAGATTTTTGTTGCAAAAACTTTATTAGCAAAATGTCCTTCAAAATATGAAACAGAAGATCCGAACGCTCATCCAGATGAGATTGCACTTAACAGTAAGTAATATAATATACAGTATGTTGCATAATACTTAATATGTAATATAAATTGGTGGAAGTTTCACACAATAAAACTGTTACTATAATTCATAACTTATCACTGATAACTGGTTTCTAATACGTAATCTAAAATTCTCCTCATTGATACAATTTTAGGTTACATTTTTTTCTAAAAATATAAAGTTTCTATTAGTGGATATATTAAGGAGTTGTTTTGTCTAATAGTTTGATAGATATTGTAAATATCACAAAACAATATGGTCATATTAAAGCCTTGCACAATATCTCTTTATCTATTAATAAATCTGACTTCGTTACTATCTTTGGTGCAAATGGAGCAGGTAAATCTACCCTCCTTAAACTTATATCATTGCAAAGCAGACAAACCTCAGGAGAGATTAATCTCTCAGGAGTTCCATATAAAAAACTTGGTAACGCTTTTAAAAGAAGATTAGGTGTTATATCTCATCAACCTTTTCTATATGAAAATTTATCAGCTTATGAGAACCTACTTTTCTATGCATCACTTTACAATGTTAAAAACCCTAAAAAGGTAGTTGATGATCTTCTTAAAAGGGTTGATCTATTTAAACGTAAAGATGATCTTATAAGAACTTATTCAAGAGGAATGTTGCAAAGAGCATCTATAATTAGATCGCTTGTTCATAACCCTGATATTATTCTTCTTGATGAACCATATACTGGACTTGATACTGTTGCATCAAAAGTTTTAACATCGTTATTAAAAGATCAATTAAGTGATAGTAAGACAATTGTTATGGTTACACACGATATACAGGTTGGCTTAGAGTTATCATCTAAAATAGTTATAATGAAAAAGGGTAAAGTTGCTTTTAATGAGAACATTACTGATATAGATAAATCAAACTTTGAAAACATATATATAGCACAAGTTACAGATAAGGATTAATATTTATTTTATGATAAATTACTTTAAAGCAGTATATGCTATCTTAAAAAAAGATCTAATGGTGGAGTTTAGAACGAAAGAATCTATCAACTCTATGGCTGTCTTTGGATTACTTACTGTAACAGTATTTAGTTTTATACTTGAACCATCAAGCGACAGCAAGGTCGAAGTAGCAGGTGGTATATTTTGGATAGCGATTATATTTTCAGGTCTATTAGGACTTGGTAAATCTATGTTAAACGAAGTGAACGGTGGCAATTTTGAAGCAATTCTTTTAGCACCTATTGATCCTACTGCTATATTTTTCGGTAAATTTTTGGCAAACATGGCGTCGATGATTTTATTGGAGATAATTATACTTCCGATATTTTCGGTTTTTTACTCTATAAATATATTGTCTCATCCGTTGATGTTGCTTATTATGTTTCTCACAACTTACGCTTTTTCATTACTAGGAACTATGTTCTCGGTGATATCTGTAAAAAGCAGAAGTAGAGAGGCTATGTTACCTTTACTACTATTACCGATACTTATACCAGTTATATTAGCAGCGATACTATCAACAAATATTTTCGTAGCAGGTGGCGACATAGTAGGTAGTTATAATTGGATAAAGATTTTATCAGTGTTTAATATAATTTTCACAGCAGTAATTTTTGTAATATTTCCATCAATTGTTGAAGAGTAGGTTTTGGGGTTATCTCAATTATTGATTGTTTTTGATTAATATAATTTTTCCATCAATTGTTTGAGAGTAGGTTTTAGGGCTATCTCAATTATTGAGTAGTTTTAAGTTAATATAATTTTTCCATCAATTGTTTGAGAGTAGGTTTTAGGGCTATCTCAATTATTGAGTAGTTTTAAGTTAATATAATTTTTCCATCAATTGTTTGAGAGTAGGTTTTAGGGCTATCTCAATT
>CAMQYB010000050.1 GCA_947039055.1 uncultured Deferribacteraceae bacterium | reverse complement strand
CCAAACTAACTTTAATTAATCCAAACTAACTTTAATTAATCCAAACTAACTTTAACTAACCAAACTAACTCTAGCTAATCCAAACTAACTCTACGCACGATTAGTGCCAACTCAACTTATATTAAACTTTAATTTAATTCTATCTCTTTTTTATATCCAGAATCTGTTTCAATAAATATTTTTATATCTTTATTATCGTTAATGCTACCGTTATCATTGACCGTAATTACATACTCTTTTTTAATCTTTTCTCCAGCTCTCAAAATTGTGCTATCAGGAGAGATCTCAATATTATTGTTATCAGTCTTTAAATTGACTAAAAGAGCTGAGTCTCGTCTATTTTTATACTTAATACCTAAAACATAAGAACTATTATCTCGCTCCAATACTCTAAAATCTGAAGTAAAAGATACAGGTATATTAAACCATACTAAATAGATCAGATATATAAAGAAAGCAAGTGATATGATACCAGTGATTATTATATTTGGTCTGAATAGGTTAAATTTAAAACCTGTTCCCCAATTATATTTCAATATAGAACGTTTACCTTTTTTTGATAAAGCTTTATCACACGCAACAATACATTTTTCACAGTAAAAACAAGCAGCGTTTGGAGTTTTACGTGGATCAATATCCACAGGACAAACTCTAACACAAGCATTACAATGAATACAGTCTTCATCTCCATCTTTCATCATTCCGATAAAAAGAGTTTCATCATCGCTCATTACTGATTGGATTTTTGAATATGGACAAACATATTTGCACCACTTATATCTAAAAAATGCAAAATCTATAAATAGAAATAACATCACTCCTATAAACATAGGGGTTAAAATATGTGAACTTTTACCAATAAATACATCAAAAAATAAGTATGGAGATGTAAAGAAGAAAAAGAAAACCAATGTTAATAAAAATGCACCGAGAAAGGATAAATAATATCTAGGAAATCTTTCACCTAAGAAAGAAAGTCTTGTCTCTAACTTCATTATTATATTCAAAAAGATAGATTGTGGACATAGTATTGCACACCAAATCTTTCCAAAAACTTGAGTAAACATAATAAGAAGAAACATAAATAATAAAATAAGTATTGATGTTATAAAAAAATCATCCATTTTTATAACTTGATTGAAAACATAAAGTTCAGCTGTAGGTATATTAAATCTTAACGCCGTATTGCCGTTAGGTGTGATTATAAAAAGAGGCACAACAGCTATTAATATCAAAATAATAGAGATTAATTGAGTACGAAAAAGTATCGGTAGTTGTGTTCTCTTTGACTTCACTACTTTTGGCTTATCTATATTAAACAGATCTGCATTTACTTTCACTACTTCTGACTTATCAGACTTTAGTTGAGCTGTATTTACTTGCTCTACTTCAAGCTTATCTGTATCAAGTTGAGCTGTATTTACTTTCGCTACTTCTGACTTATCTGTATTAAGCTTATCTGCTTTTATTTTCGCTACTTTAGGCTTATCAGCTTTAAGTTGTACTGCTTTTATTTTCGCTACTTTAGGCTTATCTGCTTTAAGTTGTACTGCCTTTATTTTCGCTACTTTAGGCTTATCTGCTTTAAGTTGTACTGCCTTTACTTTCGCTACTTTAGGCTTATCAGCTTTTGGCTGACCATTAACTTTTGTACCATTTTCATTATTACTATTTTTGTTCATCGTCTTTCAACATTTCATATTTAGGAGACTCAACTGTCTCTTTTCTTTTTGAAGAAAAATAGTAATATATAACTATTATCATTGCGATAATTAAAATACTGCCTGTCACTAATAAAAATATTTCACTTCCACCAAATGTCATAATACTGCACCTCATTATATAATATAATATTAAATATCGTTGTTATAAACCTAAACTAAAATCAAGTTAAAAACTAGAATCATAACCTTAATTTAAATTCAAAACTAAAACCATAATCTAATTTTTAAATTCAATCGAATTCAAATCTTAAACATTTATCCATTCTAAAGATGAACCATAAATCTAGCTCAATCTTAAATAAATTTAGCCCACTCTTAAACCAAAAACCTTTCTAGCACTTATTAAAACAGGTAAAGAAAGCCTTTTCAATAATATATTAAGTAATAAAATAAAGACTCTCTTTTCTATACTAATATAAAAAAGAGAGCTTAATAACAACTAATTAAGTCACGTCTTAATTAAGATTTAATTTCTCTAACGATTCTGTAAGCTCTTTATCTTGAGTCCACCCTGTAAATGCAGGAGTGTACGAATAATAATAATACACACCCCAAACAATCAATGAAAGAAAGAAAACAACCCATAGTAACGGAAGCTTATGCGCTGTATCCTTTCTAGATAGACTTTCAACATTATCCTCTTCTATAGACATAAATATTACCTCCAGTTAAGTTATTTCTTATCACTACTATCAACAGATGACATATCCGTATTAGTAGTTGATATTATTGCAGTTCTCTTCTTATTTGCAAGTTCTTTAGCATATAATGCTAATTCCCATATTCTTCGCTTAGTCATAATACCGATGTGACTAGGCATTGTGTAAGGGATACCGTTTGCTATACTTACAAATAAGTTACCATCAATTATATCCGCAGGAATTACATCAGAGAACGGTGCAGCAATATCTGAACCCTCTCCTTCTGTTCCATGACAACCAGCACAATTATCAACAAATGCTACTTTCGTTTCTGGTGAAACGATAGACATTGGTGCCATTGTGTTTTCATAATCTGAATACTCTACCTTAACATACATATTATCAGGAATATCAGAGCCTAACGACTGTAAATAAGCAGTAAGTGCTTCAAGTTCAGTTGAGTTAGCTACTTGATCTATATCCTCTTGTGTATATGTATATTTCAAGGATTTCATAGATTTTTCAGCATCCACTGCATTTGCAGGTCTGTCAAGAAATGCGTATGAAGGCATATTTGATTGCGGAAAAAACTTTTGTGGATTTTTAAGATGTATGATTTGCCATTCATCAGAATATTTTCCACCATTTCTACCTAAATCAGGACCAGTACGTTTAGAACCCCATAGAAATGGACGCTCATAGAACTCTTCGCCTGCTTTTGTATAATCACCATATCTAACAACATCTGCCGTTAAAGGACGAACCATCTGTGAATGACAGTTAACGCAACCTTCACGTTGATATATATTTCTGCCCTCAAGCTCAATAGCTGTATACTCTTTCGTACTCTCAAGTTTTGGATGCATATCATCTCTTAGCAGAGGCATCGCCATAGTGATTACTGTTCCTACTAGAACAACTACCGTCATGGCAATTACTAAAGGAATAATTTTACTATAAATACTATTATCTTTACTCATTTTATCCCCCTCTCTATTTCGATGATTGCTCTCTTTTACCTTTTACAACCGTCATAATCAGAGTAAATAGGAAAAAGAGCATTCCAACAATAAATACTGCACCAGCTACAGTTCTCATCTGCCAGTATGGATAGTTACCAACTAATGTTTCCATAAAAGTGTACATCAACGTTCCATCATCATTATATGATTTCCACATTGCACCTTGACGGATACCCGTTATCCACATAGTGATAGAGAAAACAACTTGACCAACTAATACTAACCAAAAATGTATATTAGCAAGCTTTTCACTGTAAATTGTTGTGTTATATATTTTAGTTACGATGTAATACATTGACGCTGTAGTAACAAGTACCACCCATCCCATCGTTCCCATGTGAACATGACCTGGAACCCAATCTGTAAAGTGTACTAGCGAACTGATCGCTCTTATACCTTGAGATGGACCTTGTAATGTTTGAAGACCATAGAATGTTATACCTAATATAAAAAACTTAGTTAGATATTGTGAATTCATTTTTGACCAATCAGGTTGAACAGTCATGTAACCGTTGATAACAGATCCCCATGATGGAGCAATTAACAGTATAGTGAAAACTATACTTAATGTCTGTAACCAATCTGGAACTGGACTGTAAACTAAGTGGTGAGCGCCTGTCCATAAATACATGAACACTAACGACCAAAATGAAATTATTGATAATCTATGACTATAAATAGGCATATTTGTAGATTTTGGAAGGAAATAATAGAACATAGCTAATATCGGTGTTGTAAATAAGAAACCAACAGCGTTATGTCCATACCACCACTGAACATTTGCAGAGTTTAATCCGCTAAATATGTGGTAAGATTTTGTAAGAGAAACGATTATAGGTAAGTTGTTAACTATATATAATATAGCAACCGCAACTACTGTAACCAACATGTACCATAATGATACATACATATGCTTCTCTTTACGACCAGCAATAGTTCCAATAACATTTACTGCAAATAAAACCCAAACGATAACAATACCTATATCTATTGGCCACTCAAATTCAGCATATTCTAATGATTGAGTATAACCCATAAATAGTGTTATAGTTCCTGCAAGTATCCCTATGTTAAAAATAATAAGATTTGCTATAGCAAGTTTAGGAAACATTAAAGATCTTTTTGTTAGTTTAGTGATGATATAGTAAAATACACCCATCTCAGCACCGATACCTAACCCATAAGCTAAAACATTTGTGTGAACCGTTCTTAATCTTCCGAAAGTAAAAAACTCTCCAAAATTAAAAGCAGGTGCCCACATCTGGACAGATATTAGAAGACCTAATAATAAACCTATTACTCCCCAAAACAATGACGAATAAACATAACCCATCACAATTTTCGAATCAATTGATATCTCTTTCATAACAACATACCCCTCCCTCCTAACGTAAATATATATATTAGTGTTCAAAAAAAACCTTAACAAATAACGGCTATCGAGAAAACTCCATGAAACAGATACTAAAATAGTCTTATTCCTCATGTATTGTACACATAATTATATAAACAAGTCAATGATATATTTAGATATTAATAATGTCTCTACATCTACTAACATATTTATTTCATCTTTTAAAATTAATGAATTATTAATTAATGAAATCAAGTTAATAATTATGGATTTTGACTTATAATTTATATTCAATTTGTTTTATGTATATATCAATAAAAAGCTTTTTATTAATTTAATACATATAATCATGAATTTTAAGATCTAATCAATCAATATCAACAGGTCAACCCTTAAACCCTAAACTCTAAACATTAAAACTTTAAACATAAAACTTTAAATATTAAAACCTTATCAACCCTCATTGATATACTCTAAAAACTTTTTATGTAGAGTTCCATTTGCAACGATGATCGAGTTAGTTTTAAGGTGTTGATCGCTACCATTTATATCACTTATTAATCCACCTGCTTCTGTTGCGATAATCGCACCTGCTGATATATCCCAAGGTTTAACTGCTCCCTCATAATATAGATCTAATGATCCTTTTGCAACGTAACAGGTATCAAGTGCTGATGATCCTGATCTACGAGCATCTTGAGATTTGTTTAATAATTTTTCAAACTTTTTCAATACTGTTGGGAGTGTACTTTTATCATATGGAAAGCCTGTTGCAAATAATGAGTGCGATAGATCATCTTCTTTCGATACAGATATCGCCGTACCGTTACAAAATGCACCACTACCTTTTTGAGCGTAGAACATCTCTTTTAATATAGGATTATACACAATACCGATATCGCCTACCGACTCTGTATAGATACCTATTGATACTGCTACAAACGGATATGAATGAACAAAATTTGTCGTGCCATCAATCGGATCTATATAGATAATATTAGGTGCTTGATTAGATGTATCAGTTGTAGACTCTTCACCCATTATTTGATAGCTTGGATATAGTTTACGAATTTTATCAACTACAAAATCTTCCACCATAACATCGTACTGTGTTACAAGATCTGATGCTCCTTTATACCTTACTTCTTTATTTTTATAAAACCCTTCAAGAATAATTTGTCCTGCTTCTTCTGCTATTTCCATAACTTTTTTCAACATCTATAACCCCTTGTGTAAGTTTGATTTCATACCTGTTTATTTAGATTAGCATATTAATAAATATCAATCAACTTACTTGACTTTCTAATAACAAATAGATAACCTATATCTCTTGATATACATTAAATATATCTACTTACACTAGGAGAATTAATATGATTTCTTTACCTAACAAAATCAATCTAAAACATTTATTTATCATAGCGATTATTATTTTATCAATAGTTGTGCGTTTCATAAATATAGATAAACCGATTGTAACTGATGCTCACGCTTTTAGACAATCGCAAACTGCAATCACCGTTCAAACATATTTAAATGAAGGGTACTCATTATTTGATTATCAAACGCCTGTGCTTGGTTACCCGTATCAGATACCGATGGAGCTACCTACTTATCAAACTATCGTGTACGGATTTATGAAAGTTTTTAGTTTAGAAAATATCGACGTTGCTGGAAGAGTCGTATCAATTCTAATTTTTTATATTTCTGCAATTCTTCTATTTTTATTAGCACAAAATATATTTAGAAACAGTAAGATTTCTATAGCAACTTTCTTGATATATATACTTTTACCGTTTAACATTTTTTGGTCTAGAACTTTCATGATAGATTATTTAAGTGTAACTTTTGCATTAGGATATATATTGTTCTTTCTGTACTTTCTTCAATCAACTGATAAGAAGAAAATACTGTTCCTTCTGCTATCTATATTATTTGGAGTTTTAGGTGCTACAACCAAAATCACAACGATGATTATTACAGCTCCACTTATGATATATTTTACAACTAATGAATTTTTTATCGACTATAAAAAACATCTCAAACTTATTGAATTATTAAAACAAAATTGGTTAAAATATCTATCAATATCGTTAGTTGCAATACTGCCACTTATATCTGGAATTGCATGGGTAGAGTACGCTGATTATATAAAATCACAAAATGTTTTTACTCAGTTTTTAACATCTGAAGCGTTAGGTAGTTGGAACTATGGCACAATGGAACAGAAACTTGATATAAGTAAATGGTATAAAGTATTTAAGAATTTTGACTCTATATTTTTAGGGATAGCGATAGTTGTAATCCTTGCTACAAAACACAATATTAAAATCAGCTTAATAATGATCGCCACGATATTTATAACTATTGCAATATTCTTCAACTTGTATCATGAACATACTTATTACCTAATATCTTTAATGCCGTTTTATGCGTTACTTATAGGAATAGCTATAGCACAGATTAACATTAAACAAAAATGGGTGAACATAGCTTTAATAGCTACATTAGTTGTATCTATTATTAGCTCTATCGTATCAATTTTGCCTAATATGAAAGCTGATAACTATAATCATCCTTACTCTATAACTGGTAAAGCATTGAACGCTATAACCGAAAACAATGACAATATTATTACCTACGGTTTTGATTGGACGTCAGTATATTTATATAGTGCAAATAGAAAAGGCGTAATGTTGCGAGGAGTAAATGAGTATAATAATATACCAACTGATTATCATAAAAACAGTTTTATACTTCTAAACGATAAATTGCTTTTCACAGACCCTAAAGTATATGATAAGTTTTTTAAAGACAAAAATTTTATTAAATATATCGTGCCACAATATGAATATATTTTATCTAATTACAACTTTTCAATTTACGCAAATGTGCTAAAAAATAATGACAAGTTTTATCAAGTAGATTTTAAAAATCAAGATAACTTCACAAATCAAGGTGTTGCATCTATTAAAGATATCAACAAAAAAATCACTGGGATAGAAATAGTATTTAAAGACATGGCTCAAGTTATCGGTAACCTTGACATACAATATAAAAACAGAGGTAATGGATCTATTACGTACTCTGTAAACCCTTTTATAAAAAGATATTATATCTATTTAAACGATACTCCGATTGATGTTGAAGAACTAAACTTTTTAACTCAACTTAAAGATGATAAAGGTAAAGTATATAATTTTGATATAGAATATGTAAAGATTTATTTTACAAATAAATAACATATAACAATGAAATGCAATAACTTTTGAACAGCGAAAAATCACTTATTTATAATAATACAAAAAACGTATTAATTGCTAGTTCTTTGTCTCTAAATAGTATATAATCACGTAGGTTTAATGATTTAACTTAGAATATATAACCTCAAGGATATTTGTGATAATATGGAAACAAATAAAAATATAGATTTAACAAAACTTAATTATGATATACCGATAGAAGAATGTTTCAATGCACTTATACCGCATCCAAAATTTACAGGTTGTACATTTGATAACTATAAAGAAGATATAAATTACCCATCACAATTATTTCTTAAAAACAAGTTAAAAGAGATACCTGTAAACAATAGTAAGAAGAAACCTTTTTCACTCAAAAACTTGTTTGGTGGTAAAAAAGAGATCACGGAAAATATCTATATTGATGGAACGTATGGTATCGGCAAGACACATTTACTCTCTGCGTTATTCCATTTTTTTGATGATAGTAAAGCGTTCTTATCTTTTCTTGAACTGACTTATTTTATAAATTATTACGGACTAGAGAAAACGATTGAAGAGTTTAAGAAAGTGAAATTACTTCTGCTTGATGAGTTCGATTTAGACGACCCTGCAACAACAAGAATGATGGCAAGATTTATAGCTGAAGTTAATCAACATACAACAATTGTGACAACATCAAATAGACTTCCTAAAGAGTTAGGTGGAACAAATTTTGATACACAAGCTTTTGCAAGAGAGCTAGGTATAATTGCAGACTCATTCACAACAATCGTTGTTGAAGGAGAGTCGTTTAGAATTAAATTAGGCAAATGGCAAGCGAGCTATTCGGACAATAATTTTCATGATGTGTATAAAAGTTTTATGGCGAGTGCGAGCGATGTTGATACAAGTAATAAAGTTGACGCAAGTGTAAACGATATTAACATAAGTAATAAAGTTGACGCAAGTGTGAACAATATTAACATAAGTAATAAAGTTGACGCAAGTGTGAACAATGTTAACGCAAGTACAAGTAATGTTGACTCAAGCAACAAAATAAATAACAGTATAAGTAAAATCAAATATGAAGAATTAAATAAAATATTACAAGCCAATCATCCGTTTAAGTTTTTTGTAATACCAAACAATGTATCGGTGTTATTTATAGAAGAGTTTGAAGGATTTACAAAATTAACAGATGCGTTACGGTTTTCAGTTTTTGTCGATCACTGTTACTATTATGATACAAAATTGTTCTTCGATAAAGAGATGGATCGTCACACATTATTCCCTAAAGAAATTCTTGAAACAACTTTTGAAAGACAGTTCTTAAGATGCTTATCACGACTTGATGAAATGGCGATATTTTTTAAAGGGTAATGTTTAGATAAGATAAGTTATCTTAGACTAATTAATGTTTAAATAAATTAAAATAATATAAATTATTTTAGATTAATTAATGTTTAAATAAATTAAAATAATATAAGTTATCTTCGATTAATTAATGTTTAGATAAAAATTTTTATAATTATTTATTGAGTAGAATTAAACTTTTGTAGATAGATTTTTTGTCGATTTTTTCACTCATTACAGAACCATATTTTATAAATTTTCAATAAGTTGTTTCTAATAATTACACAGTAAAATCTAAAACTTTTACATAGATTATTTTAAACCATTATCAATTAAACTTAAAACCCTCTAACCCGCTTTTTAGAAAATTGTTGAACGGAATCATTAACGTGTATTTCTCCACAATTTCATCTACAAACAATTTAATGTTATTAAGTTTTGCAACATCAATGCCAGTCTCTATATACCAACATTTATACTTTAAATATTCACTAAAATCTTCATCCTTAATATACCCCTTAGGGACATTCACAAGCTTTGCACCTTTTAGATTAAATAACGATAAAAAATTGGGATCATTAATTATATCTAAAAATTCTTCATTATTAACAGTAATATAATCTCTAATTCTTTTAGTAGCTTCTTTATAGTAATGATTATAATATCCACCTTCAATATAAATCCTGTTGCTTGACAGAAAAAAATAATATCCAACCGTTACATCTCTACTATCATCGTGTGATATATACGATCTGAAATTTGTATTGTACGGGGTTTTATCTTTACTAAACCTCTGATTTCTATTAATTCTAAATAACGTATCTTTTGCATTTATATCAATTATTGACGGATCAACAATAACTAATTTATCAATAATTAATTGAACAATATTTTGAAATTCAGACTTAACTTCTAAATACCATTTCTTGTTCTTATGCATCCATGGAACATTATTATTGACGCTTAACTCATCTAAAAATTTTATTATATTATTTTTCATTTTACTCATATACAAATATTTTTAT
>CAMQYB010000049.1 GCA_947039055.1 uncultured Deferribacteraceae bacterium | reverse complement strand
TTATTAAATTATTAACAGGATAATCATGAAAAACTTAAAGTTAATTTTATTATTTGTCTTACTTTTAATAGTTCCTTTAACTAGTTATAATAAAACTGTTTATGCAGACAATAGTAATAATAACCATGCTGTTAAAAATACAAATATATTTAAAGCTGTTCAAAATAAAGATATAAATAGTGTACAAGAAATTATTGAAAGTGGAATTGATATTGATACTAAGAATAACAATGGCAAGACTTCTCTTACGATCGCTGTTGAGGTTGGCAATAATGAAAATATCGTAAAACTACTTCTTGATAATGGAGCTGATGTTGAAGGCTTTATAGATATAGATGATGAGGGTGGAAACTACACTCCATTATTTTGGGCAGTTATAACTAAAGGCAATTACGAGGTTGTAAAATTATTAATTGATGCAGGAGCAGATGTTAATGTTTATGCAGAGGGTTATAATATTTTAGCAATGGCAGTAAGCAGGTATTACTCTGATGATGGAGATTTTGTTTTTGAGAATATAAAAGTGTTGATTGAAAACGGTGCTGATGTTAATTCTGAAGATTTAAATGGATATAGTTTATTGATGTTTACAGCGATAAGTAACGATCTAAAATTAGCAAAACTATTAATTGAAAATGGTGCAAATGTTAATCATACGAGTTATGAAGGCGAGGGAATGGATAACGCTTTACTTCTAGCCACTCAAGAAGGAAATATTGAAATTATTAAGTTGCTTCTGAATAACGGTGCAGATGTAAATTATGCGAATGAGCAAGGTATGACAGCTCTATTTATCGCCACAAATGAGAGGTATAAAAATATTATCAAAATCTTAAAAGAAGCTAGTAATTAAATAATAAATATCAAAAGGATACATATGAAAAGTTTAAGGTTTGTTATGTTACAAATGCTATTATGTTCAATAATATTAGGTAGTTATAATATTAATATTAAAGCAGAGGATACTATTAATATGAAAAGGTATGATGTTAAATGTACTGATATATTAGGGTACGCTCAAAATGGCGATTTAGCAGGTATTGAACAATGTATAGCAGATGGTGTTGACATAAATGAAAGTGAAAAGGGTGGATATACAGCGTTGCAAATAGCTTCAAAATATGGACAGTTAGAAATTGTAAAGTATTTAATAGAGCATGGTGCGAAGATTAATCAACAGGTAGAGCTTGATGATATACCTGTTGTTGAAGGAGTTATCGAGTATGGCGATACAGCTTTAATGTATGCATCACACTCTGGACATCTTGATGTTGTTAGCTATCTTATTGATATGGGTGCAGATGTAAATCTCAAAGATTTTAAATATAGTACAGCATTGATAAGGGCATCAACAGATGATGGACATTTAGAAGTTGTAAGATTTTTAATAGATAGTGGTGCAGATATAAACGCTAAGAATATTTCTAATAACGGAGTTTTAACACTTGCTTTATGGAGTGATAATTTTGATATAGGTAGATATTTAATCAAGTCAGGTGTAGATATTAATGCTACAGATGAAACGGGAAACACCGTATTAATATGGGCAGTAGGAAAAGGTAATTTAGAGTTAGTTAAACTGTTTATTGATAACGGTGCATCCGTGAATTATAAAAATATTTATACAGGTCAAATCGCTTTAGACGTAGCTAAAAAGAATAGACAAAAAAAGGTTGTTAAATATCTTGAAAGTTTGAAAAATGTAAAGTAATTTTAAAATGTAATAATTGAATAATTGTAATAGTTGAAAAGTAGAATAATTGAGTTGTTGCGATGATTGAAAAGTAGAATAATTAAAAAGTTTAACAAGTTAAAAAAGTTTAAAACAAAGTGTTTAATCTATAATAGAGTTTATAAGTTCTATTTAATTAGTAAAATGCAATAATTGAAAATTGTAATAGTTGAAAATTGTAATAGTTGAAAAATTACAATAGTTAAAAGTAGGATGATTGATTGAAAGAGTAGGGTTATATTTATATAAAATAAAAGTGTGCGTCTATATCTTTTTCAAGTTTAAAATTTTAACGTCTAGTCTCCTAAACTTTTAATTTTGAGCACCAGCTTTTTTTAGTACAGTTACGATATCATTATATCCTTTCTTATTTGCGATCATGAGTGCTGTTTTACCATCTTTACGATTTTTTATCTTATAATCTGCACCGTTTTTAAGCAGATATTTAACTCCTTCAATATCGTTACTCTCAACTGCCTTTGCAAGATAAGTGTAGCCGTACAAACTTTGGGCATTCACATCAGCACCATTTTCAACTAACAGTTTAAATATTGTTTCATCATACTGCGATATCTCTAAGACATTACCGTTGTCAATAGCCACCACTTCAAGATCAGTCCCTGCGTCGATAAGTATCTGTATAACTTTAAATTTATTTGTTTCATTATCAAGAGATCTACTAAGCACGACACCAAATAGAGCAGTCATATTCCAGTTATCTTTAAGGTTAGCGTCAGCACCGTTTTTGAGCAGTAATTCCACCATCTCAACATCTCCTTTGCCTGCTGCGATCATTAATGGAAAACCTATATGAGTATGAAAGTTTTCTCCAGGCATAAAGTTAACATCTGCACCCTGCTTAATCAACTTTTTAGCAAGTTCAATATCTTTTTTATTTACTGCATGAATAAGTTTTGTTGCACCATATTTATCAACCTTATCAATATCTTCTGAGTTATTAGTTAAATGGGTATCATTACCTGTTTTATCGTTTGCAGTAGCATTAATTACTGTATGATTTGTAATAGGTAATATGATGAAAATTGATATTAGAATAAATATGAAATACTTGAACATTTGTTATCTCCTAAAAATAAACAGCATTAATATATCTGCTGTAATGTAGCTAGTAAAACATAAATATATCTACTCTTTAGCACCAGCGTCCATAAGCAATTTAATAACCTTATTATTTCCTCTATCTTTAGCAAACATTAAAGCTGTTTTATCTTCTTCATAATCTCTAAATGTATGATCCGCACCATGGTTAAGTAGATACTTAACCATTATATCATCGCCTGCATAGGCAGCACCCATTAGTTTAGTAAACCCACTAAATGTCTCAATTCCGTTTACGTCAGCACCGTTATTAATCAGTAATTTAGATGCAATATCGTTTCCCCAAACTCTATCCAGTGTAGTTTCATTCTCGATGATAGATAGGTTAGGATTTGCACCAGCATCAATTAATATTTTCATAACCTCTATCTGTTCAGGAGTGATTAAATGTCGATCATAAGTTGTTGTCATCAATGCAGACATAGATGAACTGTTAAGCAGATTAACGTTAGCACCATTTTTAATTAATAGATTTACAATCTCTTTATTGCCATTTTTAGAAGCTATCATTAATGGAGAGTATTCATCACTATAATTATTAATGAATGAGATGATATTAATATTAGCTCCTTTATTAATTATCATTTTTACAAGATTAACATTATTTTCTTTGATTGCTAAAGCAAGAGCTGTATCTCCATTATTATCAAGAGCATCAATATTTTTAGATTTAGAAAGAAGATACTCAACTTGATCAGTAACACCATATTTAATTGCTCGTGTTAAATCATTAGGAGCACCGTTCTTAATAAGTAGATTAACAATATCTGTTTTATTAAGTCTAGTTGCGATATCAATCGGAGCGTTACCTTCATTATCTATATGATTTATGTCAGCTTTATATTTAATAAGTAGTTCAATAGTCTCATTATCACTGTACTCTATAGCCATTAGTAAAGCTGTTTTATTAAGATAGCTTTCAACAGCATTAATATCAGCACCAGTATCTATCAGAACTTTCACAACATCTATGTTTCCATTAACCATTGCAGCTTCGATGAGTGCTGTTGTGATGGTGGATTTAGTTCTTTGATAAGGTTCGTTAACATCCATACCTTTATTGATTAATAATTTAACAATTTCGATGTTTTTATATTTAGCAGCGAGTGGGATTAAGTTAATGAGTAACCCTTGATCTATTAGTAGTTTAACGATATCAATATGATTATAATAGATCGCAGTAGCAAGAAGGTTTTTATCGTTTACATCTATACCATTAATTTTTATAAAGTCATTAACTTTGTTAATACTGCCTATTTTCACAGCGTCTATAATAGAGTAATCAGCACCTCTATCAATCAATAACTGCACAACATCAGGTTGAGTAGCAAAATTTATAGCCGTCTTGTTTGCAGCATTTGTAGCATTAATATTAGCTCCCGTAATGAGCAATAATTTAACACTATTAAAGTTATTAGATTTAGCGGCACGCATTAAAGCAGTTGTCGCTTGTGTACTTTCACGATTAACTTTTGCACCTGATTTTAAAAGAAGGTCAGTGATTGCGATACTATTATTATCTTCTTTACTAGACACGCTATATCCAAGAGCAGTTATACCAGTTTCATCAATGATATTCACATCAGCACCAGCATCAATTAATAGTTTAACAAGTTGTATATCTTTAATATCTTTCACAGCGTTTATAAGAGGAGTATGTCCATATATATTTTTAATATTAACATCAGCACCTAACTCTAAAAACATCCGAGTTATAGAATTGTTATCTATGCCAAGACTGTAAAACAATGCAGAATTTCCTCTATCATTTTGAATATTAATATTGATTATAGCACTGCTAAAAAGTAGTAATGTAACAGCTTCTTTATTATTATCATTAGATTTATATTGGCTTTGAACATTTTGAAGTAAAGTCATAATAATAGTTTGTCCATCGTTATGGCTTCCATTTGTTTGTCCGTTGATATCAACACCGTTCATTAGGAGTTCATCAATTTTAACACGATCAAGTGCGTGAGCGGCTGCAAGTAAGCTAGTTGAATAGACTCCTTTTTGTTGAGTAGTCACTATATTAACTTTATCTTTTATATAGATATTAATTGCTTTAGCTTCAGTTTTTTTGCAACCTATAAGAGAAAAAATTGCAAATATTGAGATGAGTAACGATACAAATATCTTAAACATAAAAAATCTCCAAGAGATAATAAATTCATAACTGTATAAAACAAAACACAGATAAAATTATAACGTTTAATAAGAGTTGATACAAGTTATATTGATCGTATTTGGTAGTCTATATAGTTATCGACAAAGATATGATTTTAATTAATATTTCTCTTATAATTTAGCTATATATATGTTAAAATAATTGGGTTACCTATAATGTTTGAGATGGGGAGTTATCATGAGATATTTTAAATTGTTTCTGTTATTAGTTTTGTTATCAACAGTCGTGTTAGTTGGCTGTAAAAAGAAAGTTGTAACAGTTGATAATAGTAATATTGAAGAGAACGTAGATAGAGCTGAAACAGTTAATGAGCCTTCTGCAATCGTTGCAACAGAGGGTAAGAAGAGTAGCGACAATGTAAGTGTTGGGATATTTAAAGCATCTAAGAACGGTAACTTAGCAGATATCAAAAAGTTAGTGAGCAAAGATATTGATATTAATGCTTTAGATGAAAATGGATCTACAGCGTTACAGTTAGCCTCAATTGATGGACATTTAGATATTGTCAAGTATTTGGTTGAAAACGGTGCAGATGTTAACTTTCAATATAATGGTGGTGGTGGAGATTTATCAGGCACAGCATTAATGAGTGCATCAATAAAAGGATATTTAGATATTGTGAAATTTCTTGTAGATAATGGTGCTGATATTGATGCGAGAGATTACTCACACGGTACGGCTATCTTTTTTGCAGGGGTTATGAATAAACCAGAAATAGTTTATTATCTTGTATCAGTTGGTGCTGAAGCATATCTTGAGACTTGGGCATCAATAGGTGATTTAGAGAAAGTTAAAGAGAGTGTCAAAAATGGAGAAGATATAAATCAACAAGATGATTATGGAATGTCTCCTTTCCTTAGAGCTGTAAGTAATGGACATTTAGAGGTTGTAGAATATCTTATAAAAAATGGTGCAGATGATAAGAATATGAGTAATGGAATTATTGAGGCATCGCAGTATGGACGGTTAGATATCTTGAAATATCTAATAGGAAATGGTGCTGATCCAACAGCTAAGATGAGTGATAGTGATGATGAAACATATTTAGAATACTCAATTAGCAGATCAGTTAAATACCCAGAAGTTATAAAGTATTTAGAGAGTTTAAAGTAATAGTTCGTCGTAATTGAAGTAAATATTATTAAAATATATGAAGGTATAATATGAAATTTTTTAAGTTAGTTTTACTATCAACTTTGTTATTAATGGTACTATTAGTTGGTTGCAAGAAGAAGGTTCAAACAGTTGATAATATTACAGATAATAAGTCTATACAGGGTATAGAAATCAAGGTAGATAATAAAACAAAATTATTAAGTTTTAATCCTGCATTTTATGAGAATAAAACAAGTGATGAAAAGATTAACAGTTTGATGAACGCTTCAATAAACGGAAATTTAGCAGTTGTAAAATATTTAATAGAGATCGGTGTTGATGTTAATTCAGAAACGTATGATAGTTTTACTCCATTAATATATGCATCATTGCATGGACATTTGGAAGTCGTAAAATATCTAATTGAACAAGGTGCAGATATTACAATTCATGAGCAAGAGGATAGCAGAGATGCGTTTATAATGGCAAGTAGTCAGGGACATGATGAGATTGTAAAATATCTTGTAGCAAACGGTGCAGAGATTAAAAATGTTCAAGTGGATGATGATATTAATAGTACTGATGAAGAGGGTAACACGGTTTTAATGTATGCCGTTCAAGAGGGAAATGTAGAGGCAGTTAAAACATTACTATCAAACGGAGCAGATCATTCAGTTCAAAACAATTATGGAGAGACAGCTTTATATTGGTCAGCAAGTGATGGTAATTTTGAGATTTTAAAATTATTAATTGAGGCTGGTGCTGTTGATGTTAAAGGGCGTAACTCAATTGATATTGCAGATCATAAAGGTCATGTTGAGATTGTTGAATATTTAGAGAGTTTGAAATAGTTGTAAAGATCATATAATAACTTTGGAGAAATACAATTGTTATGGGTAAGAATTACTGTAAAAAAGGTTGTTGGTACATCGGTGAATATTTAGAAGATCTTGCTGTAAATGAAAGTTTAATACCAGAGAATATTAGATCTTTTATAATGGATAATAAATCGTATCTATTCGATCATAAAGAGTCGTTACACGATTCTTGGCTCACATCATTTAAATACTCATTTCTTCCTAACGGAAAAAAAGATGAGTTAGTTATAAAGTTTTTAGGGGCGTACCATAATGTTGAATATCAATTTATTTTCAAAGATATTTTATCTATAAAATTTAAATATGAAGATAAAAATTTACATAAAGTAGATTTAATAATGCATCTATTTTCAGTTTGTAAAAACGATATATATAACTATGATTTTGTATTTGCTGATACGCAGAAAATTTCTATAAAGTTTAAAAAATTAGAGATAGTAAAGATACCGATAAAAAAATAAAGATAGAGGTTTTATAAGATGATATCTATAAGAGCAGTAATATTAATAACATCATTTTTAATGGTATTTATTTCATGTACAGCGAAAGTATTGACAGTTCCAGAACTTAACTCATTACTGAATAAATCGGTGATGAAAAATGATTTAGTTGGCGTTAAATCAAGTTTAGAAAAAGGTGCTGAAATTAACGATAAACGATCTGATGAGTGGGGGTATAGTGCGATAACTCATGCGACTATGGTTCGTAATTTAGATATAGTAAATTATCTTATTGAAAACGGTGCAAATATAGATACGCAAGCAAATCATAACGGTACACCACTTATGATAGCTATCAACAATAACGATTACGATATGGTTATAAATTTAGTTGAACAGGGTGCAAATATTAATTCAAGAAATAATGACAAGGTAACTATTTTTGATTCAGCAATACGTAAAGGCAATCCTTTGATCGCAAAATATTTAATCATACAAGGTATAGATACGAGTAAATTACAGATTGCAGATTGGGCAGCGATCGGCGATTTAGATAAGGTTCGTGAGTTGCATAAATCAGGTGTTGATCTTAATTCTTCAAGCACATTGAATGATGTTGATTACTATACAGCATTAGAATCTGCATCATGGGGTGGACATATAAATATCATTGAATATTTAGTTGAAAACGGTGCAGATGTAAATTTTGTATCAGGTAGTGATATGGAAAATGAGTATGGTAAAACTGCGTTAATTAGTGCAGTAGATAATGGGCAAGTTGAGATTGTAAAATATTTACTTGATAATGGTGCAGAGATTAATGGTACTGGTAATGAGAACTACACGGCTATAACTGTTGCTAAAAGTTTAGAGATGGTTATGGTTCTAGTAGATAGTGGTGCTGATGTAAATTCAATAAACATGAATAAGCCAGTTTTAATATCAGCTGTTGAAAACGAGCAGATAGCGATTGTTGAGTATCTATTAGCGAGTGGTGCTGATGTGAATATCAAAGTTGATAACAATTATTCTGCAATAAGTTATCCGAACAATTTAGCTATAGTTAAAATATTAGTTGCAAGTGGAGCTGATGTAAATTTCAAAAATAGTTACAATAGTACGCCATTAATATTTGCAACAAGTAGAGGCGATTTAGAGATTGTTAAATATTTAGTTGATAGTGGAGCTGATATAAATTTAAAGAATAATGATGGCAGTAAAGCGATAGATATAGCAATATCGAATGGACATAAAAAAGTAGTAAAATATTTAAAAAGTATTAAGTAATGTTAAGTTGCTTTATGTATTGTAGTTAGATTAAAAACTATAGAATGCATGTTAAAGGGAGAGAACAGTGATGAAGATTTTAAGATTAATAATTGTAATAATTCTGCTTAATATAGTCGTTATTGTAATTGGTGGATGTAAGAAGAAACCGTTAAATAACGCCTCATTTGTAGATAAGCTTACAACTGATAATATCACAGTTGATAACGATACTATGTATAACACTTCAACGGATAATAGTTCGATTAATAGTGATGGTGTAAGTAGTTATGAACTCAACACATTATTACATGAAGCTGTAAGAGATAATAATTTAGCAGAGGTTAAGAAACATATAAATCAAGGTGCTAATATAAACGATCAAAGTTATGATGAAGAAGGTAATAGTCCGTTAAGTTATTCGGTAAGATTTGACAATATGGAGATCGTTAAATATTTAATAGATAAGGGTGCGAAATTAGAGACTTCAACAGAGTATGAAGGTACTCCACTCATGATAGCTGTAGAGTCTAATAATTATGATATGGTTAAATTGTTAGTTGAAAAAGGTGCAAATTTAGAGGGTATGAGTAATGAGAAGGTTACGGTAATTGATACGGCTATATTGCATGGTAATCCAAAAATCGCCAACTATCTAATTGCAGAAGGTATTAATATAAGCAAGATGGAAACGGCTGATTGGGCAGCTATCGGTAATTTAGAAAAAGTTAAAGCTGGTATAAAAAAAGGTAGCGGTATTAATTTATCAAACAAGAAAGGGTTCACTCCTTTAGAGGCAGCACTATCTAATAAACATATAAATGTTGCAAAGTTTCTGATTGATAATGGAGCTGAAATTACAACAACAGCTATTAGATATCCAGCAGGTTATGGAAACTTAGAGGTTGTTAAATATTTAGTTGATAATGGAGCTAAGGTTAACGGTAAGGAAAGTTATGGATTAACAGCATTAATGAGTGCGTCAGGTAGTGGCAATTTAAAGCTAGTAAAATATTTAGTTGATAAAGGTGCAGATGTTAATAGTGCTGATAACTCTGGAGAGACAGCATTGTTTGATGCAACAAAGAAAGGTGATATAGAGGTTGCTAAATATCTATTATCAAAAGATATGAATATTAATGCTAAAAATAGCCATGGCAATACCGTAATAGATGTTGCATTTTTTTATGGGAATATGAAAACGGTAAAATATTTTATTGATAACGGTGCGGATCAATCAATTATAGGTATCAATATTTGGGCACGCCTAGGAGATATGGCAAGAGTTGAGTCTGTTTTATCATCGACTAAAATCGACATTAATGCGACTAATGGAAGTCTATTGATGAATGCCGTACGATCTGGAAATATAGAGTTAGTTAAGTTTTTAGTTGAGAAAGGTGCGAACATTCATGAAGAAACTTTTGAAGAGGGAAACGCTTTAATTGCAGCTGCAAGTGGTGGATATTTAGATATTGTAAAATATCTGGTGGAACAAGGTATAAATGTAAATTCTTCTATTGAGTATAGTGGCGAAACAGCTACTCAGATCGCAAAGGATAAAGGATATATAGGGATTGTTAAATATTTAAAGAGTAAGCAAAAAGCAGAGTAATATTTTGATGATAAAATTAATTATATATTTGGGGAGAATTTAATGAGAGTTTTAAAGATTATTGTATTAATGGTATTGGTGGTTATTACAGTTATCGGATGCAAGAAAAAAAATCCAGCTGAGACGGTTGTGATTGATAATACAAGTATTGATAATAC
>CAMQYB010000048.1 GCA_947039055.1 uncultured Deferribacteraceae bacterium | reverse complement strand
AATCAATTAATTCACAAACAAATAAATCAGCTACTTAATCGAATTTATTAACACAACTAATCCGTCACAACTTATAACTTAATTACTTCAACATCTATATCGCCAACAAGAATAGTTTTAAGTGAATTAAAAGCGTGTGACTCATCTGTAATCAATATCTTTCTAACTCCACTCTCTTCAAGATTAATATTTAAATCTAGTACATCTGTAACTATATAAGTTGTGCTATCAACAATATTCACATTTGGGATAACTTTTGCAATAACAGATTTTAAAACAGGATAATGAGTACAACCTAAAATTATCGTATCTATACCTATATTCTTAATCGGTTTTAATGTCTCTCTAACAATCGTTTCAACCATATCTCCATCAATCAACGCTTCTTCAACAAGTGGCACAAATAACGGACATGGTAGAGACACGATCTCTACATCTTCATTCATCGATTGAAAAACTTTATTATAAGATTTAGATTTAATAGTTGCATGAGTTGCAATCACAGCAACTTTTCTATTAGTTGATACATCAACTGCATTTTTAACACCTGCATCAATAACACCTAAGACCGGTATATGAAACTCGTCATGCAAGGTTTTCAAAGCGTGAGATGAAGCTGTGTTGCACGCTAAAACTAACGCATCAATCTTATAATTATCTACTAAATGTTTCGTACATTCAAGTGTATATCTAACGATAGTTTCAGGAGATTTGTTACCATACGGTACTCTCGCTGTATCTCCAAAATATATCATATCTAATTTTGGGAACCTCGTAGCTATCGATTTAAAAACCGTCAGTCCACCTATTCCTGAATCAAAAATTCCTAAAGCCATAATTGTACACCAAATAATTAAATTATATCTGTATGTTACAACGTATAATAAATTATTTCAATATATTTAGAATAAAAAATAATGCCTAAAGATCAAATAATATGCTATAGTAGGATTATATGGAGATACAAATGCCGATAATAAAAGATATTAAAATTATAGACACCGCATACGGTGGCTATGGGGTTGCAAAAGACAGTACAGGTAAGGTTATTTTTATACCACACACTGTTGAAGGCGATACCGTAAGTTGTGAAATAACTGAAACAAAAAAATCACTTCAGTACGCAACACTCGTTGATGTCGTTACACCATCAGAACTTAGATCAAACAATAACAGTTGTAACAAATATGGAATATGTGGTGGTTGTACATTCGCACATATTGAATACAATGCACAGCTTGACATAAAAAAGAAGTTCATCAAAAATGCATTTAGAAATTATAAATCAGCTGTAGATTTTGATATCACGAAATCACCACAAGCAGGTTATAGATTACGAACTTATGCTAAAATTCAAGGTGGTAAGATCGGTTTATATAAATTCAAAAGTAACGATTTTATCGAAGTTGATGAATGTCCTATATTAAAAAAATCACTATTCGACAAAATAAAATTATTCGCTAAAAAGAACCCTACTATTATCGGAGAGTTATACGCTATTGAAGCAGATAGTGGTATTGTGCTTGCATCATTCATAAGTGATGTTAATTATAAGAAAGTAAATTATGAAGGTATTTTTGATGGAATATCTGTTAATCGCAGAAAATCAGGTGTAAAAAATACTGCATACAACACTCATTATGGAGCTGTCAATTTAGGTGCAGATACTTTTTTCCAAAGCAATCATTTTCTTTTAGATGATCTACAAAAATATGCTGTTGAACTCGTAAGTAACTCACTATCAATAGTTGAGCTATACGCAGGAACAGGTTTCTTCACATCAGGACTTATTAAATCTGGCGATTACAAAGCAGGTGTTGAGTCAGATGAAAACTCATCAGAGTTAGGCGAACAATCTGGATTTAATATAAAAAATCTTGACGCATACACTTATCTTCAAAGTATAGAAAAGATTGATGCTATATTTCTTGATCCTCCAAGAGAAGGATTAGAGAAAAGAGCACTTGCAGAAATTTTAAGATTAAAACCGTTAGAAATAATATATGTTTCTTGCGATCCAACAACTCTTGCAAGGGATTTAACTAGATTAGAAGAAAATTATAAAATGGAAAAAATGCACTGCTTCGATCTATATCCTGATACTTTCCACATAGAAATTGTAACAAAACTCGTGAGAAGATAGTTCTTAGATTGATACGTAATAAAAAGGTGTAAATTGAAATTATATTTGTCTACAAAAAATAAACATAAAATCACTGAAATATCATCAATATTAAGCGATACAGAAATATTGACATTTGATGAACTTCCAGATATTGAAGAGACTGGTACAACATTTAAAGCGAATGCTGATATCAAATCTAAATATTTATCAACTCTTGTGCCTGATGAATATGTTATAGCAGATGATTCTGGAATAGTTTGCGAAGCATTAGGTGGCAAACCAGGTGTATTCTCTGCAAGATACGCTCATGAAAATGCAACTGATAATGATAATATAATTCAACTTTTGGACGATATGAAAGATGCAGTTAATCGTAACGCTTATTTTATATGCAACATCTCGCTTGCAAAAAATGGAGTCGTTATTGCGAACTTTGAAGGAAGATTAAACGGAGCTATAGCACACGAAATTATCGGTGAAAATGGTTTTGGATATGATCCTATTTTTCTATTAGCTGATGGACGTTCTCTTGCAGAATATTCACCAGATGAGAAAAATAATATTAGTCACCGAATGGCTGCACTTAATAAATTAAAGAAACTTATTACGGAAAATATCTAACTATGGGAAAATTAACTGGTTTTTTAACTATACTATTACTACTTATAATTGTAACAACAGGTGGTTACTTTTATTTTAAAAGTGAGTTAACTTATCTGCGATTATCTGTCCCTAACGTAACTATCAAAGAAGATTTCAAAGAAGATATTGTACTTGAAATATTTGATAACAGTAACAGCCTTATATATAAAAGATTTTACCAGCACAAAAAAAATATACCAGTAGATTATGATATAAGTCTGCTATCTTATCTAATAGAGTATACATTGTCGGAAGGAAAAAAGTTTACAGATACTTATAATGTAAGTTTATGGAAATATCTTATGATGGATCAATTTGATATTGATCTATACTCTCTTAAAGGACAAGTGTTAAACATCATCGCATTAGATATCTTAAAAGATAGTGAGATCGATGGATTATATGGAGATGTTCTTCATTGGTATACATTAGATAAAATAAAACATAAGTACACTAACGATCAACTAACGAAAATCTATCTTGATAATTTTGAGTATGGAGAGAAAATATACGGTATCGCTGCTGCTAGTGATTACTATTTTTCTAAAGAAGTTACTGATCTATCATTACTAGAATTATCATATCTTATATCTATGAGAATTATTAAAGTAGCAGATAGTAACTCTCATCAAATGTTAGAAAAAAATGCTAGAAAAAGTTTGCGAACAGTATATGAGTCAGGACTTATAACAAGAGAGAGATATCAAAAAGAATTAAGTAGAGCTGTTGTTTTAAATTATGAAGATGAAGTAATAAATTACGATCCAGGGTTTACGAATTATATACTTAAAGAGATTGCAAAAAATCCTAAAATAGATGTTGAAGATAAAAGTTTAAAAATTCATACATCTTATAATAAATCTATGACTGCACTTGTTGAACAAATTTTTAGTGATTATATGCCTAAAAATGATATAAACAAACAAGCAGTTTTAGTTATAGCAAATAAAGATACAGGTACGATTGAGGCAGCTGTTGGAAGTAGATATTCAAGATCGTTAACGAACAGAGCTTTCTCACTTAGAAGACAACCTGCATCTATATTCAAGCCAATTGTTTACTTAACTGCTTTTGCAAATGGGGTGTCACCAACTGATAGAATAGTTGATAGACCGTATACATTTAAAGCAGGGAGAACAATGTATAAACCTAGAAATTATTTATCAATATTTCATGGTGGTATATTAGTTAGATCAGGACTTGTTCACTCATTAAATAATGCAACAGTTAAATTAGCCGAAAATACAGGACTTGGAAAAATTAGCAAAATGGCAGAACTGTTAGGAATGGATGGAAGAGTTCCTGCCTATCACGCAATGGCATTAGGTGCAATACCTATGACTCCTATCAACGCTGCAGAAGTTTTTGCAACAATTGGAAACCTTGGTATAAAACAGAAACCACAATTTATTCAATCAATAACATACGGTGGAAAAGTTTTTGATATGAAAGAGAAACCTCATAGAGTTGTGGATGCAGCTTCAGCATATCAAACAATGTATATCATGCAATCTGTAACAAACTCAGGAACAGCAAGAGGAGCTAGATTAATTCCAGGTACTGCTTCAAAAACTGGTACAACAAATAATTATAAAGATGCTTGGACTGTAATTTTATTTGGGCCTTATGTTGCAGTCGCATGGATCGGTTATGATGATATGAGAAGTATGGGTGATGATCACGCTGGTGGAAAAATAGTTGCTCCAATGCTTGCAAAATTACAAAAAAAATTATACCCTACATTACAATCTTTCTCATTAAAAAAACCTAGTTCTATTGTATTAAAAAGAGTTAATGCTTATTCTGGAAAAGTAGAGTCATCTGACAGAGGAAATACATATCTTGAAGCTTTAAAAAGAAGCGACGTAGAAAGAGAAGCAAAACTAACTATACCCGTTATAACACCTCCAATACCTGAGAGTAGTGACAACTAATATTATAAAGAGAGTATTTTGTATGAATATAAACAGTAGCAATATAATCTTCATAGGCTTTATGGCAACAGGAAAATCAACTATCGGAAAACTTCTTGCAAGCCAACTAGGTAAAGTATTTATTGATACCGACAACCTATTAGAAGAAAAATATGAAACAAGCATTGATCAAATATTTAAAAAATTTGGCGAAGAACAATTTAGAGAGTATGAAAGAGAAATTATTCATAGCTTAACCGATACACAGAACCATGTGATATCAACTGGTGGCGGAGCAGTTACATATAAAGATAATTTTGAAATATTAAAATCTATGGGCACAACAATATCTCTTATCGCATCTATCCCGACTATCGCTCAAAGAATAACTAACGATAGTGGAAATAGACCTCTTTTAGAAGGGAGCAATCTTGAAGATAAAATAAGTACCTTGCTACAAAAAAGAGCATTCTATTATATCAACTCGGATATCATGATAAACACTGATAGTATGACTATTGAAAATGTAATAGATGTAATATTAGGAGAAGTAAATGATTCAGTTAATTAAACAAGATATAGTTAGTAGAGATTTAAGTTACGATATTATTCTTTCATCATCTATCATTGAAGAGAAATTAAATTACTATGAAACAAACAATCTCAATCCGTTATATATTGTCGATGAAAATATATCTAAAATTTATAGCAAATTACTTCCGTACGATAAAGAAAGAGTTTATATCTTTACAGCAAATGAAAAAAATAAATCATTTAAAGAATTAATTAAAATAGAAGAATTTTTGTCGAAAAATAATGCTCTAAGAGGAAGCACATTAATCGCACTTGGTGGCGGAATAACTGGTGATATCACAGGGTTTGCTGCGTCAATATTTATGAGAGGAATATCTTTCATTCAAGTACCAACAACATATCTATCAATGGTTGACTCATCAATAGGTGGGAAAACAGGTATCAATTTTGATGATGCAAAAAATATAATCGGCTCTTTCTACCAACCGAAAGAAGTTATAATAGATATGAATTTTCTTGATACTTTAAACGATGATGAATTTCTAAATGGATTTGCAGAAACTATTAAAGTCGCTGCTATATCAGATGCTGAATTCTTTAATATGATATATGAAAACTCACAAAAAATAATCGATAGAGATAAAGAACTACTACTAACAATTATTGAGCAATCATGCATTTTAAAATCTAATATCGTAAAAGAAGATACTTATGAAACCAATAAAAGAATGTTGTTGAATTTTGGACACACTCTCGCTCATGCAATAGAAATAGATTCTGACAATCAGATAACACATGGGTATGCTGTAGCACTTGGTATGATATATGAGATGAAATATGGCGTAGAAAAAGGATATATATCAGATGTTGCTTTTACAAAAATCTTCTCTATGTTAGAAAAATTTAATTATCAAACAAAGTACAAAATTAATAATACAGATAAATTTTTATCTGCACTATTAAAAGATAAAAAATCTACATCTAACGGTATCACACTTATCTTAACTGATGAAAATATGATAGGCAGAATAGTTGAAGAGATAGATGCAGAAACATTAATAAATATTTTTAACGATTGATATTTTAACAAATAGCCGATCATACTATAACAGTAGAAAATAACTTTAAGAATAAATAAAATCAATAGGTGATTATTTGGACGAACGTGTATACGCAAGGTATATGTCAAACCTTAGCTATTTCATTGATAAATTAGAAGAGAAAAAAACTTCTAAATATCATTTGCCGATAGCATTATCATACCTAAAGTTAGAGAAATATGAAGAGGCAGTTGCTGTATGTAATGCTGCTTTACTAATATTTCCAAGCCATTGTCCAACAAAAACATTATTAGCAGAAGGAAATATTAATCTAGGTGAACTAGATCTAGCGAAAGAAATCCTTTTTGAAGTTATCTCTGAAGATGAAGATAATTATAAAGCACTTAAACTGTTAGCATTCACGATGAGACAGTTAAATAATAATGACGGTGCTATAAAATATTATAAAGCTGCATACTTCTTAGCACCTGAAGATGAAGAGCTTTTAGAAAGTTTAAACGATCTTGGAGAGAGTATTGATCTCGACCAAATCCTTGCGATGAAAAATAAAAATCCTAAAAAAGAAACACATAATGTTGAGGGTGCAACAAATTTTTCTGATATATCTCAAAGTATTAAAAATGCTGAATTAATGATTGAAGACCTAGCTAAAGATATTGAAGGCAATGAATCAAAATTTGATGAAGATTATATCGATAATTTCATAGACACATCTTTAACTCAACTTGAAGAAGTAAGCAAAAACATTGTCTATAAAAAACAAGATGTTGAGCAGCTACCAAGCACATCTCTATATGTTGAATCTGAACAAGAGGTAAAAGAAAATCTAACTATTAATCTAACTACACCTAAAAATGCAACTGATAGAATTGATATGAAACAGATAGATGCATACGAAGAAAAAATTAGTGAGAATAATCTCTCTGATGAATTGGACGATTTGCTCGAAACTAATATAGAAGATTTAGACTCTACTAACATTGATACAAATACTCTTAATAGTGATGATATTAACTCTGAAATTACTGACTTTAATATTACTGATACAGATACAAATGATGATGAAGAAAATATTCCAGATGAAAAGCTCATATCTGAAGATGAATATAAAGCATTACTATCAGTTGTGGATACAACCTCATTTGATGATAACGAACAACAAAATTATAATACAGAAAACAGTTCAGCTAATAGAAATGATAAAAAAAACTCTCCAGAAAGTGAGTTAGCCAGCCTGCTTGAAGCGGTTGATGACACAACAAGTATGAAAGATAGTTCAGATATATTAGGGCTTGCAGATGATCTTGAAGAAATTACAAGAAGTCGTGAACCTCTTCAACTTGATGATGACCTGTTTCTTGATAATCGTACAGGTAATATCTTAGTTAATTTATACGATATCCAAAACGATAACCAAGCAGAAGATTATACTCATTTTCGCTCTACTATAGATGATAATGATAATATTGATGATGAATATTTACCATCAAATGAAGACACCTCTCATCAAGCTATATCTATAGACTTAGGTGAAGAATCTCCTTTTTATCAAGAGGATATATTCTCAGAGATACTCTCATCAGTGAATACCGATATTGACACCTTCGGAGCAGATAAAGATAAGATTGATGCATCCGCTTATAAGTTTGAGGATAGCTCTACTCCTGATAATTTTTCTACAAACATAGATGAAAGTGATGAGAATAGTGGAAGTGATGCTGAGTTAAACGCTCTCAATAATATTCAGAAATTTAAATACAATATTGAAAAATCAGAAAATGAAGATCTTTTTAATATAGATAATATTATCACTCAAGAAGAGTTAGACACAACCATAGCAGATGATACAATCGATTTTAATGATGAAAATATTCAAGAACATCCAACTAATGAACATTATGATATCTCGAATGTAGATGATGAGATAGTTACTATTCAAGATGATATAACAGATACTGATATTGATCTAAGTGATACCGAAGTTAATCTAAATGATACTGATATTGATCTAGGTGATACCGAAGTTAATCTAAATGATACAGGCGTAAATGAAAATATATCGAGTACTCAAAACGATACTATCAATCACCAATATGATATAGGTACTACTCTTGGTATAGACGAAAAAATTGATATTAATGATACAGCTATCTTGCCAGAAATATCTCAATTAGATGAGAAAAAAATCAAAAATCAAAAACTAATAAGTAAGCTTGAGAAGAGATTAGAAGAAATTCAAAAGAATAAATAAATCTATTCATCAAATCATCTTGCAATCAAACTAATTAATAGCATAATTATTACTTGCTACCGTAAAAAATAAAGTTTATACTCTAATACAAATAAACTCCTATAATGGAGTCGTGGAATAGTTATCATTAAATCTATCTTTAATCTATACAGCTAGAAAAGAGAGTTCAATTATAATATTTCCACAATTAAAGAGGTACAAAATCTATGGATGTCTTGATTATAAATGGTCCAAATCTTAATATGCTTGGGATAAGAGAACCGAAAAAATATGGTGTTAAAAAATATGTAGATATACAGAAAGAAGTGACGGCTTATGCATTAACTCACAATATATATACTGATTTTTATCAATCAAATTATGAAGGTGAAATTATTGAAACCATTCATAAATCAACAAAATACGATCATCTAATACTCAACCTTGGTGGATTAACGCACACAAGTATATCTATTAGAGACGCTTTACTATCTGTGAAATCAGAGTTTATTGAAGTCCATTTATCTAATATATTTGCACGTGAAGAGTTTAGACATACATCGTATATATCAGATATTGCAATAGGAATTATTTCAGGGTTTAAAGAGTATTCTTACTATCTTGCTATCGATTACCTAGTACATCTGCCAAAGAAGGAAGTAAAGTAATATGCGTAGTAATGCGATAGAAGCCTTACAAAAACAGCTTGAAAAAACATCTCATGGTGCCTATTTTATTAGCAATATTGTTGAAATTTCATACCTTGTACCTTTCACAGGTTCCTCAGCTTATCTGATAGTTGAGAAAGATGAAATAATATTTTTAACCGATGCACGATATGAAATTCAATCAAAAGATGAAATTAAAAATAGCAACGTAAAAATAGATATTATAACTAGCTATGCTGATGCTTTAAAATCATTGGAAAAATATAAAAGTATTTTAATACCACCAACATCATCACTTTCAATTTATCAAGAGTTGCGTTCATTAAACTTATCTGTAGATATAGATAAAATTGATCTAATTACTCAATCAAGATTAACAAAAGAAAATGATGAAATAAAATTAATCAAAGAACAGTATGACATATCTGCAAGAGCGTTTAAAAAATCTATAGACAATTTTAGGTTTGGTGAAAGTGAACGTACATGGGCTGCTGAACTTGCATATAACATTATAACAGAGGGTGCTGTTGGAGAAAGTTTTGATACGATAGTTGCATCAGGACATAGAGGAGCACTCCCTCACGGTATCGCATCAGACAAAGTGATAGACGATGTTGAACCTGTAATAATAGATTTCGGCAGTAGATCAACATATAATTCTGATTATACTCGTGTCGTATATAATGGCAATAATAGCGATGTTTTAGATATTATTGATATCGTAAGGACAGCTTTACTAAAAGCGATTGACGCAGTAGCTGTTGGTAAAAACAGTTCTGATATTGATAAGGTAGCAAGGGAGTATATCGATTCTACAGGGTATGGCAATTTTTTTAATCATTCGCTTGGACACGGAATAGGTTTAGATGTGCATGAGCTACCATATCTTAGTAAATCAAAAAGCACTGTATTAGATAATAATATGGTATTCACAATAGAACCTGGAATTTATCTTCCAGGACAGTTCGGAGTAAGGCTTGAAGAAACGGTACTCATTAGAAATAACCAAACTGAACTATTAAGTTCTCACCTAGATCATTATGTATATAAAATATAGTGGACAGATAAAACATAAACTATATTTTATAAATAATTAAAAACAGATAAGTAGTTATTTCACTAAAATAGCCTTACAAGTTTTAAGGAATGATTTATGGTTAAGGATATCGGTTATAAGGTTGCCGTATTAGGAGTTGTACTTCCGCTCATTTGGATAGGGATATTTAAATTTACATTAACAGAGGCAGAGGCTATTAAACCTATGGTTGAAAACTCTCCACTTATGAGTTGGCTCTACAGTATTTTTTCAGTTCAAGGAGCATCACGTCTTATCGGATCAGTAGAAATCATAACAGCTATAGGACTTATCGCATCACTTAAATTTCCTAAAATAGGTGCTTTTGCAGGAACTGCTGCATCTTTTATTTTTCTAGGTACATTAAGTTTTCTCTTTACAACACCTGGTACTTGGAAAACTGTTGA